>JANXSI010000088.1 GCA_025352765.1 Devosia sp.
TTCGGGCCGGTGAAGCCGGTGATCCGCGTCGCGAACGAGGACGAGGCCGTGCGGGTCGCCAACGACACCGACTACGGCCTGTCGTCGGCGGTGTTCAGCTCCGACATCCGGCGCGCCATGGCCGTCGCGTCGCGGCTCGAATCGGGAATCTGCCACATCAACGGACCCACGGTAGGTGATGAGGCGCAGATGCCGTTCGGCGGAGTCAAAGGATCGGGCTATGGACGCTTCGGAGGCAGGGCGGCGATCGCTGAGTTCACCGATCTGCGCTGGATCACAATCGAAGACCCTAACCAGCACTATCCGTTCTGATGTGATTAGCTCAGTTGACCAGATCGCTACGCAGGTGTTGGTGCTTGACCTTCGGATCGCTGCAATGAAATAAATCAGCGTTCTGCTGGCGATCTTTGCCACTTTCGCCGTCCTGTGCTCTCAATTGTCCCCCGTCGGCACCTTTGGCGCAGATTTGAGCCGGATCCTGAGTTTGCTGCGATCGATGGACTGTAAGCGCAGCGGGCGCGATGTTGTGTAATGACGTTTATCCGGTGGTGCAACCAATCGAGCTTCTCGCCGGTCTGGTCGAGCGGGTGGCGTTCCAATGAGGCCGCGCAATGGCCCGCGCTTGGGTAACATATTTGTCGTGGTCCTCCTGGTCCGGGCCACGATGCCGTGGTCGATGCTTGTCTGGCCCTTTACGCCGGTGGCTGCTCTGGCGCTCGGTTAGGCGGCACTGTCGCTATTCACGCAGGTGAGTCCCGCATCGTCTTCGGCATGGCGCGTGACAATCAATTGCCCCCGGTATTGGCGAAGGTGAACGGGCGCACTCAGGTGCCATGGGTTGCCGTCCTGACGACACAGGCAATCATGGCTGCTGGAGCCTACCTCGCATTGCCGCAGGTCGACCTGCTCGCGTCATGGTCAGCTTTGGCGCTCTTATCGCCTTCATCTTGGTGAATGCATCGGTAATTGGGCACTTCGGCATTCGACGGCGGTCGCACGACGTAATGCGTCACTGGCTATTGCCCTCGCTAGGCATCGCCATCCAGCAATATCACCGGTTGGATCGGATGGCCGAGTGGCAGTCTGACGAGCGAGAATAGGGGTGAAAAGTACGTCGATCCGCTAAGCGGACCAACGTCAATCAACTCCTATGCGCTTTGGGGCCAGGAGCACCTTCCCTTGGCCGCGACAGGCACGAAGATCAGGACCCTTACCCCGTGGGAGTCGCTACCAACTGACCTTGAGCCCGACCATTGCGGCATAGCTTTGTGGTTGCCCCGCGGAGGGTGAAGTCGTAAGCCGCGAAGGCGCGAACGTTGGGGGCAAGCTCGACGGCGGCGGAGAGCCAACCTCGAGGCCGGCGTTGCCGCGGCGGCTGCCCGGAACTGACATCGCCGTTGCCGGGCGAACAGGCTCGCGACAGAATTGCCTCCAGCTCTACCCCAAGGGCCGCTTCGCAATTCCCAGAGGCACCTTCTCTCAGTCCCAGTCTGGCTTGAGCCAGGGGTAGTCCGTGGACGTAACCAGCGCCTTCCTGCTCAGCGCACGTTCGAGCTTCTTGCGATCTTCGTATTCTCGATCGGCCTTCCTCTTGGCGACGACGTGGGGACGAGCCTCGAACTCGGCCATGCGAGCCAAGTCGCGGCGTGCTGCCTCCTCGATTGAGATGTACTTCGGGTCGCCTGGCTGCGGCATCGGAGAGGGGCTCACGGTCATCGGACCTTACCCCCGCGGACAAGCTGAACCCGGCTGTCACAGATGATGCGCGCGCGCTGCTGCAGCGTCAGGTAGTCCCCGGGATAATGGCCCACGGCCGAGTCGTAGGCGGCGTTGGCGACGATCTCGCTCGTTGCCTTGGCTGCCACCTCCAGCAGCGCTCGGCTCCCCCTGGTGGCCCAGCGGTTGACCGAGTATCTAGGGCCGACCAGCAGAGGCTTCGGGTCCGCCATGTGGCGCATCCAGATGAAGGCACCGCGGCCCCTGCACGCTGGACAGCGCATGCGCTCTGAGAAGTGCCGCTCGCCTCTGACAGGGGTCAAGCTGTCGCCCGTACCCATAAACTTCAGCACGTGATCGAGGTCGATGATCGCCAGCGGTGCCGGCAGCGGATCTCATCGCAGACGGTGACCAGTTCCTGACCGCTGTCGCGTGCGTCTCCGAGGGTGTTGATCGAGCGAGGCATGCCCGATGTTTCTATGAACGGAGCAAGAACGCAAGCCACGAGGGCTAATGGCTCTCTGAACCCTGCCCAGCTAGACGGCGGACAAAAACCGCCGGCCTTAGCGTAAGGTCAGTCCAACCCCCCCCCCGCCCGCCGAGCCTATCGGACATCGCCTGGGCGATGTGCCACTTAACCTTGAGGGTGCAACCCGAGCGCTGCTGGCTAGTCTAGTCTAGTTGGGACAACGAACGACCACCGCTCACGGGGTCGGTCATCTCGGTGCATGAGCGGTCGTCGCGTGATCGTACTTCGTCTTGACCCTACCGGCCGGTTCGTGCTTCTTCACTTTTGAAGCTGCCACTCAAGGTTGAAGCCGGAAGCAGTTCTACAAGGGAGGACTACCATGAAGAAATCGCTCGCACTGGGCGCGCTTGCCGTCGTTCTGGCGTCGACCACCGCCTATGCCGACACGTCGGGCATGAAGATCGCATTCTCTAACAACTACGCCGGAAACTCTTGGCGTCAGGCGATGCTCAAGAGCTACAGCGCGGTGACAGAGAAGGCCGTCAAGGACGGCGTTGTCGCCGCCGCCGACGTGTTCACCACTGCCGACAAGGAAGTGCCTACACAGGCCGCCCAAATCCAGAACTTGATCTTGCAGGGATACAACGCCATCGTCATCAACGCCGGCTCACCCGACGCGCTGAATGGCGCCGTCAAGCAGGCGTGCGACGCGGGCATCGTGGTTGTCTCGTTCGACGGCATCGTCACCGAGCCGTGCGCCTACCGTGTCGTCGTCGACTTCAAGGCGATGGGCCTCGAAGAGGTCGAGCAGATGGCCAAGTTCCAGCCCAAGGGCGGCAATCTGCTCGAGATCCGCGGCCTGGCGGGCACCTCGATCGATGAAGCCATCCACCAAGGCATCCTCGACGGTGTCGCCAAGCATCCCGAGTTCAAGATCGTTGGCTCGGTGACCGGCGATTGGGACCAGACGACGGCGCAGAAGGCTGTCGCCACCATCATCCCGTCGCTCCCCGACATCGTGGGCATCGTCGACCAGGGTGGGGACGGCTATGGCGCCGCTCAGGCCCTTGCCGCCGCCGGCAAGCCGCGCCCGACCATCATCATGGGCAATCGTCAGGACGAACTGCAGTGGTGGAAAGAGCAGAAGGCCAAGGACGGCTACGAAACCTGGTCGGCATCGATCGCGCCGGGCGTGTCGTCGCTGGCCTTCTGGGTCGCCCAGCAGGTGCTCGATGGCCGCAAGGACATTCCGCACGATCTGCTGGTGCCCTATCTGGCTTTCACCCAGGCGGATTTCGAGGCCGTGCTGCCGACGATCGAGACCGGCAGCGTCGCCAGCCACGAATACACGCTCGACGAGTCGCTGGCGGCCATCAAGGCCAACATGCACTGATCGTCCGTCTGCGCTCATCGCGCGTCCGTCCGTGAGTCTTATGGGATGCCCGAGATCGCAAGCGACATCATCAACCTGAGCGGCGTCGAAAGACATTTCGGCGCCGTTCGAGCGCTCGACGGCGTGGACTTTGCCGTCCGCGCCAACGAGTGCGTCGGTCTCGTCGGCCACAACGGGGCCGGCAAGTCGACGCTCATGCACATTCTCGCCGGCACCGGCACCGCCGACCGTGGCATGGTGACCGTGGGAGGCATCCTCCAATCGGGCTATTCGGTGCTCAGCGCCCATCGTCTGGGTATACGCTGCGTGTTCCAGGAGCTGTCGCTTTGTCCGAACCTGACCGTCGCCGAGAATGCGCGGGTCAGCCATCGCGCCATTCGGGGCTGGGGCTGGCGCCGGCGGGCCGCGACGCTGATTGGCGCAAAGCTCGATGAGATCTTTCCCGGCCACGGCATCGATCCGAACGACGTGGTCAGCGATCTGCCAATCGGTCAGCGGCAGATGGTCGAGGTGGCGCGCGCCTTCACGGTGACCGACGATCCGCTGCGCCTCGTCATCCTCGATGAGCCGACCTCGTCGCTGGACGCGCACACTGCCGGCCAGCTGCTGTCGTTCGTGCGCCGGATCACGCACGAGGGCGTGAGCTGCATCCTGATTTCCCACCTCCTTGGCGAGATCCTCGAGACCTCCCACCGGATCGTGGTGATGCGCGACGGAAAGGTCGTCG
>JANXSI010000094.1 GCA_025352765.1 Devosia sp.
CTCGACCATCAACTTCTATGCCACGGCAATCCTCGCCATGGCCGGCGCCTTCGGCTTTGAGCATCCCGATCTCGGCGGCATTTCCGCCGGTTGGATTTCTATTCTGTATTCGGGGGTGCTGTCGACCGGTGTCGCCTTTACGCTCCAAGCCATCGGCCAGCAATACGTGCCCTCGGCCAATGCCGCGATCATCCTGTCGTCGGAATCTTTGTTCGCCGCGCTGGGCGGCGCGATCGTACTGGGCGAAAGATTGCCTCCCGTGGGCTATGCCGGGGCGGCAATCATCTTTATCGCCATCATTCTCGTCGAAACGGTGCCTGCCTGGAGGGCGCGGCGCGCGACTACTTCGCCGGGATCAGCGTGAAGTCGTTGCACACGACCACGTAGAGACAGCCGTGCATGACAAAGTTCTTGCCCGCGTTGAGGGTCAAGGTGCCGTCGAGGGTGTGTCCTGCCATCGACACCGAGCCCTTCCAGACATTGTTGCCGGCCGGCTTGGCATTCGAGACGACATCCTTGCCGACGAACTTCTTGGTCTGCTTGGTCAGCGCCGTGCCGCGAGCATCCTTGAGCATCACGCACAGCAGCTTCTCATCGGTCCCGCACAGCCGCAGATCATAGTCCATCTTCCGATCCGTCGTCTGGTAGACGCCGAGCGAAGTGTCCGCAAAAGCGGCGACCGGCGACAGGCTAGCCGCCGCGACCACGGCCGCATTCAAAATAGTCCGCAACAAACTGCTCATGGAATTGTCCCTTACGACCGAACCGACCCCTTGCGGACGATGTTGCGGCGGATTGGGACTGAAGTAAGGCCAGCGGCCACCATCTCGCCGTCCCGCTAGTCTTCGCAAATCTTTCATTTGCCCGTCACACAGAGTCCCTAGCGTCCAATCGTCTGGACCACCCAACCGTCCGGACATCGCGCGCCGGCCCACCATGCCGCGCGCCTCCGCCGTATCGGACAGCCCCGCCAACCGGCTCGTCCTCACCGATCCCCATCGGTTCTCGGCCGCCCTCGCCCGGCGGCCGCTTTTTTTGGGATGCGCGATGCGGCAGCCTTGTGCCTGGCGTCGCGGCTCGGCATGAAGGGCGGTCTCTGACCTGTCCGGCAGCCCGATGGCCAAACTCTACTTTTCCTACTCAACGATGAATGCCGGTAAGTCGACCCTGTTGCTGCAGGCGTCCTACAACTACCGCGAGCGCGGCATGCGCACGCTGCTGTACACATCATCGCTCTATGCCAAGGGCGATGTCGGCCTCATCGAATCGCGCATCGGTATTTCGGCCGAGGCCGAGCTCTTTTCGGCGACGGACGATCTGTTCGACCTGATCCGTGAGGAAACGCTCACCGGCAAGGTCGATTGCGTGCTGCTCGACGAAGCGCAGTTCCTGACCGAGGACCAGGTCTGGCAGCTCGCCCGTGTCGCCGACCGGCTCAATATCCCCATCATGGCGTTCGGCCTCCGCGTCGATTTCCAGGGCAAGCTCTTTCCCGGCTCGATGGCGCTCCTCGCCATCGCCGACTCGCTGCGCGAGATTCGCACGATCTGCTATTGCGGCGCCAAGGCCACCATGGTGGTCCGCAAGGACGAAGCGGGCCGCGTCATCACCGCCGGCAACCAGGTGTCGATCGAGAAGTCGATCTATGTCTCGCTCTGCCGCAAGCACTGGGAAGAAGAAACCGGCCGCTGGCCGGCATTGGGACCAAGCTCATGACCGACACCACCGAACCGCGCGGCGCCCTCACCATCCGCACCCTCGCCATGCCCGCCGACACCAACCCGGCGGGCGATATCTTCGGCGGCTGGGTGCTGAGCCAGATGGACACCGCCGGCGGCATAGCCGCCTATGAGCGGGCCGGCGGGCGCGTCGTCACCGTGGCGGTCGCCAGCATGACCTTCATTGCCCCCGTGAAGGTTGGCGATGTGCTGTGCGTCTACACCACCATCGAGCGGGTCGGCACCACCTCGCTGACCGTCGGCATCGAGGCCTGGGCCCGCCGCAACCGCATCGCCGACAGGGTGAAGGTGACCGCCGGCCAGTTCATCTATGTGGCGCTCGGCGAAGACGGCAAGAAGCGCGAAATCCCCGCTATCTAACTTCAGGGCAACCTCGGAACCTCGTCTGGCCGGCCGCGTTCATCTGCCGAGCAACAAGCTGCCCGGACGAGGAGGCCCCCATGCGTATCCGTACCAAGAAAACCCTGCTGCGGTTGGCGACGGCCACCGTGGTCGTCTCGGCGGCGGCACTGGTATTTTTGCCGGCCGCCGTCTCGTCGGCCCAGCCGGCGCAGCCCTCATGGGCGATCTTCGCCCCGCCACAGGTCATCTCGTCCGTCACTGCCAGGTAAGGACCTCCAGACCTGCCTATTGGGATGAGGTGGGGGCGTTGCACGCAAGTGCGACGCCCTTCCTTTTGACAGGACCCAAGGCGCGCAAATCGCCGGGAAAATCCGAAAAGTGTTGCCCGCTCGCCCTTCCGCCTCGGGGCTGTGGACGATAAGGTCCGGCAACTGCCGATATCGAGGTTTTCATGTCCAGATTCATTCGTCTTGCCCTCGTCGCGATGTTCGCGCTCTTCGCCCTCCCTGCTCTCGCGGTGCAACCGACGGGCAGCGCCGGCTGGACCAATGATGGCTGGACCAATTCGGAGAGCGCGCTGTTCACCGGGCCGGGCCACGAATACGACGAGATCGGCACGGTCGGCGGTGGGCTGCGTATCCGCGTCGACCGCTGCAGCGGTCTGTGGTGCCAGATCCATGCCAAGAACCTCAAAGGCTGGATGACGCTGACCAACATCAGCTTTGGCCAGGAGCCTTGGCGTCTGTTCGGCAAGACCCCGCGCTTCCCCGTCCGCTACGGCGGTCCGGTCTGCTTCTACAGCGGCAGCAACTACACCGGCGCGGAAACCTGCTTCTCGGGCACGCGCACGATTAAGGACCTCGCTCTGGTCGGTCTCGATAACAGCTTCTCCTCGGTCAAGGTCGGCACGGGCAGCGTCATGGCCTGCCGCGACCGCAACTTCCGCAGCTATTGCGTGATCCTCAACAAGGACATCCGCAACCTTGAGGGCCTGCTGAACAACGGCATCACCTCGATCCGCGTCTACTGACCGTTCAGCGCTCGTTCAGCGGGCAACGCGCAGTTTGGGCCGGAGCGGGAAGTCATCCCGTAGGCCCGGAGAGCCCCAGATGTTCGTTTCCCGCTTTGCCCGACTTGCCGTTCTTGCGGTGCTCTCGGCGCTCGCGCTGACCGCCGCGGCGCTCGCCGCTGATACCGCGACCACCAATTCGCACGCCAACCTGCGCCAAGGACCCGGCACGAGCTTCCCGGTCGTCATCAGCGTGCCGGCCGGCACCGATGTCACCGTCAACGCCTGCGTCCCCAACTGGTGCGCCGTCACCACCGAAGACGACGACGAGGGCTTCGTCGCAAAATCGCTGCTCGACTTCGGCGATGCCCCCGACGCGCCCGATCAGGCCGCCGATATCTGCTTTTACCAGCAGGCCAACTTCAAGGGCGCCAATTTCTGCGTCGAGGCGGGCGACGAGTCCGCACACATCGCCGGCAATTTCGACGACAACATCGAGTCGATCCTGGTTGAAGGCGACATCTCGGTCGAGGTCTGCTCTGAGCCCGGTTTCGATGGCGACTGCGTGACCATCGACCACAGCGTCAAGAAGCTCCCCTATGCGCTTCGCAACGACATCTCGTCGTTCTCCGTCGACGGCGACAGCTCTGGCGGCGGCGATGGCGCCGATAGCGGCGACTTCAGCGTCATGTAACGCGCACCTCCCGCAATCTTGAACGCCGCCCGGCCGGGCGGCGTTTTGCATTTGGGCCGGCGAAAACCTATCTAAGGGCCAACAAGGGAGCTGAACATGGACACCAAGACCTATCCCGTGACGCACACCGACGCCGAGTGGCGCCAGCGGCTGACGCCCGAGCAGTATCGCGTGATGCGCGACCACGGCACCGAGCGCCCGGGCAGTTGTGCGCTCCTGGCCGAAAAGCGCCCGGGCACCTTCACCTGCGCCGGCTGCGACACGCCGCTGTTCGAAGGCACGGTGAAGTTCGAGAGCGGCACCGGTTGGCCGAGCTTCAATGAGCCGATCCCCGGCTCGACCGAGTCGACCACCGATCGCAGCTTCGGCATGACCCGCACGGAAGTGCACTGTGCGACCTGCGGCAGCCATCTGGGCCACGTCTTCAACGACGGCCCGCCGCCGACCGGCCTCCGCTACTGCATCAACGGCGTGGCGTTGAACTTTGTGCCGGCGACCGTGACCGCTTAGTCTTCGCCTTGGGCTGGGGCAACTCATGTTGCCCCAGCGCCAACGCAGCCACCAGGTTGATCGCGGCCAGCACCCCGAAGATCGAGCCGATGAAACCCTGACCCGCCACCCACCAGGCGGCGGTGGCGAGGGTGAACATCAGGAGCTTGAACCACAGCAAGGCCGGCATCTTGAGCCGGCGTTTTCCCGCCCGCGGCGCGGCCCATACTCCCCAGGCGGCGATCGCCAGCCCTACCAGAGCCGCGGCAAGGGCATAGCGAAACCAGCCAACCGGCAGAGCCAGGCCTGCGGCAAAGAACGCCGCCAGCATCGCCAGCTCGAGCGAGAACGCCAGCAGCAGGTTGGCGCTGCGCCACGATTTCATTGCACGCCCATCATCGCCGTATCCCCCGGCCGACTCCTAGCAGGCCACTCCTTACGCCGTCTTACCTCCGGCCGTCGGACGTACCGGCTTGGCCCTGGTCGCCTCGCTCCGCAACCGCGGCGGCGCCTTGGCTTTTGGCACGACGTCGGTTCTAACCGACTTGCTGGCCCCGCTCCTCAGCTTGCCGGATGGCTTGGTCATGTCGACATCCTCGACCACCTCCGATGGCGGCGCGGTGGTCGCCTCCGCCGCCGTCTGGCTGAACCACGCCACGGCGCGGTCCCAATACTCGGCGTCCCGGCCGAACGGCCGGCCGTCGGCTTCCCACAAATAGTACGCCCGATCACGGATGTCCGCCTCGCTAGGCGTCGTCGATAACGTCATCGGCTGCTCCCTGGGTCTGCGACTCACCGCAATCATGGTGTGATGGTCCGTTCGCGCTGGCCACCTGCCCGGCGTGATGCCTGCCATGCGCAGCATATCCGCAATCAGGCGTCGGTGACGCTTGCCCCGCCATCGGCAGCCGGCGGGTTGGCCCTGCGGTCGCTGGCGCCGCTCCGCACGGCGATGAACCGCGCCAGCGCCGGCCCGGTCAGCATCACCACGATCAGCCGTCCCGCCTGCATCGACATCACGAACAGCACATCCACCTTGCTGTTGGCGGCAATGATCGCCACCGAATCCGCCCCGCCCGGGCTGGTCGCCAGATAGGCCGTCAGGGGATCGATGCCGGCAAACCAGACCAGCAGCACCGCAAACCCCCCGCAGATCGCGATCAGCAGCAGGATCGAGCCGAGGATCGCCGGCAGCGCCCGCGCCGCGTGGTGCAGGATGGGACG
>JANXSI010000265.1 GCA_025352765.1 Devosia sp.
GGATCAACCGCACCCTCGACCGCAAGTCGGGCGCGTTTACCGAGGCCGAGAAGCTGGTCCAGAGCTACGCCGACCTGATCAAGCAACAAGCCTACGACTGGCAACCGGGCTTCGTCGCGCCCACGCCGGTCCAGACCGTGAAGCAGTGGGGCGCGATCAGCGACCGGCAGAACGATTTCAACCAGAAGGACCTCCAGAACGCCCTCGACAAACCGTTCGTCCCGCCCGGCACCGGAAACTTCGGGAGGTCCCGCGTAGGATGAACCATGCGGCCCGGCGCACGGGCCTATTCACTCAACGGAGACAGGAAAAAGTGACCAACTACAAATTCAAGATGGGCGACCGCGTCGTCCGCACCGGGAAGTCGTTCGGTGACGTTCTTAGCGGACAGGTCTACACCGTCGCGTCGATCCTCGACCGGGGCCGTGTGGGGCTGTTGGAACACCCGGGCATGTTCAACGTCTACAGTTTCGAGCTTTCGGAGCCCCCGCTGGCAGACAACCCCGTCGATGCCGACGCCCCCGAGGAAGTTGCGGATGCCTCTCCGGTGCACGAGCCCCTGCCCGTGTCCGGCTACACCGCTCAGCCGAGCGACAAGGTGGACGCCGTGAACGTCCACAAAGAAATCGAGGAGCACCTGCTGCGCCACATGGAGCAGCTTCAGATCGACATGCCCGACCTCGACCGCCGCTGGCTGTACATCGCCAAGACCGACTTCGAGCGGGCCTTCATGGCGCTCAACCGCGCCGTCTTCAAGCCCGGGCGCATCGCCCTCGCTGACGACTAACGACCTTCCCCCGCCGCAACGGGGGATCACTTGCCGGGGCTCAACCAGATGGCCCCGGCCTTTTATTTTCTCGCCTATTGGTGTTTTTGTTGTGCTAACAACGCACCGCTATAGCTCACTGCCAACCCTAGGGAGAACCAATTGGCAAACACCCAGTCCCGCACCGACCGCGACCGCATTTCGCGCGTCGTTGCCACCCTCGACAGCGCCTATACCATCGTTGAAGACACCCTTGTCCTCGCCGCTTCGGCTGGCGGCGCCTACGCCGTCACACTGCCCCTCGCGGCCAGTGTCGCCCCGGGCGTCGGCATCGTGGTCAAAAAGACCGACGTTGCCGCCAACACCGTGACCGTCACCCGCGCTGGCGCCGACACCATCGACGGCGCGACCACCTACGCGCTGGCGACCCAGTATAAGTACGTCCATCTGGTCTCGGATGGCGGGACCAAGTGGCACGTGGTCGCCAACAACTAACGGGCGCGCCGCCCCGGGGGTGAGCGCTCAGCGCCACCCGGAAGAACCCCGGTCACTAGACCGGGGTTTTTCTTTGTGCCGAAGTCCCGCACTTGTGCCGGATTTCGGCACAAAATTTGTGAGCTACAACGAGCAACAAGCACCAACGCTGTGTCCGTGGACACCGGAAAAGCTGGATTTCCTGTGTTGCCCGCTAAAACACCAAGGCACCAAACTCCCTTGGTAAGGGAGAGGTCGAGAGTTCAATCCTCTCTTGCAGCACCATTTTTCCTTAGTAAGATCAAATTGTTACGCGGTATTTGCCGTTGCGGGCAACTTTGTTTGGATTGCTGATATTCAGCACAAGCGAGACGGTTGTTCTCGCCTTGACCTCGTTCCGTGCCGCCGCGAGACGTGCTCGCCGACATTGCGCGATCTTGCCCAGGATCCTTGCAACTCCCTCTTCGAGGTTGGCCATACGGCCCCATATCGGCCGAAGCCTTGGCGATGGAAGATCTTGCGCCCACTACCTGACGAGTACGGCTTGGACCTGGAGGTCCGTGCCAACCAGGTTTGACTGGACAAGGGAACGCGCAGGGAGCGACGCGCCAACATACTCAGCCAGCACGCGGTCAAAGACGACACGGTCGTCGAGATCGCGCAAATACGTGGTGATCTGAACGCACCCTGAGGCAAGATCATAGCCAGCTGCGGTTGCAAGCGCCCGGACGTTCTCCATAGCCTGCCTCGCCTGAACTTCGAACGGCTTGTCCGTGAGACGTGTACCATCGGGTAGGCGTCCCGTCTGACCTGAGATGTACAAGAAGGTGCCGGAGGCCTCCACGGCCTGCGCATATGCGCCCGCAGGGGGCGGCGCTAGGGCAGTATCGACAATCCGCTTCATCGCGCCAGCCCACGCTGCCGCGCCTCGATATCGAGTGCATCGATCATTCGGTCTAGGGCGTCTGACCAGACTTCCTCATCGCGAGCGTAGCAAACCCGGAAGAAGGCGTCGCACCCCTCCCCGAACTGATAGCCGGGACTTACGAGGACGCCGGCCTTGGTCAGGAACAGCTCGGAGATTTGATCAGAGGTCATACCGAGCGCTGATGTGTCGGGCCATGCGTAAGCCGTCCCAGCCCCCATTGAGATGCCCAGCCAGGGTAACTGGGCCAGTTTGGTTTGTGTCAAGTTGCGCAGAGCCGTGAAAGCGGGAATGCGAGCTGCGAGCCAATCCTGGTCGTCGCGGAGCCAATGGACGAGCAATGCCTGTGCATAGGCTGGTGCGCGCAAGGCGGTAATCGAAAGCATGTCCTCCATGCTTCGGATGACGGGTTCCGGCGCGACGACCACGCCAAGCCGATAACCGGACAGCGACTCGGTCTTGCTGGGCCCGAGCAGGGTAACGGTGCGCTCCGACATCCCCGGCTCATTGCGCAGGTGAAAGAACGGATGGCCGCCGTGCAAGAGGCGACAGTAGAGCTCGTCGACGATGACGGTCACGTCGTAGCGAACAGCCAGGTCGGCGATCGCAGAGATCGTCTTCTGGCTATAGACGGCGCCCGTCGGATTGTTGGGATGGGAAAAGACAAATAGCCTCGTGCCACGATCGCGGAATTCGGTTTCGAGCACGCCGAGGTCGGGGGAGGGTGTCTCGCGGCCAAAGGTCTCGATCGGGACCGCGGCAATTTCGGCGCCAAGAAAGCGCAGCATACGCTCAGAAAACAGGTATTCTGGACAACCGAGCGCCACGCGCTGCCCTGGTGATGTGAGTGCCGAAAGCGCGCCAAAGAGGCCCGCCTGCGTGCCGGGGGTGAGGATCAGATTTCGCCGCGCCTCGACGGGGGTGTGGAGAACGGTAGTAATGTTCCGAGCGACCTCATCGAGGACGTGGGGGTGGCCGCGATAGCCGCTATAGGCCATCTCCCCGTCCATGGCGAATTTCGTGAACGCCTCTATCGCCCAATCGGGCGGTGGAAAGCGAACCGTATCGAAATGCGTCGTATCCAGAAACCCGCTCGGAGCCTTCGCGATCAGACGGAGATCCGCAGCGCGTGCGCTCGTCTCCTTCCGAACCCGGCCGGGCAGGCGTAAATCTTCGATGCGCTGGGGCGAGTGCGTGACCGCGTTGTTGCTTTTCATCATGATGTTCTAGCCTCAGGTCAGTGCTTCACAAGCAGATGCGGGTGGCTCAGGACTTGGCCGGGCGCGCTTGCTTCGCGCGCAGATAGTCAAGGGCGATGGCGTCGATGGTCCGAGCATCGAGATCGACGCGCTCCTCGAGGTTCTCGGTGCCGATAAAGGCATCGATGGCTGCACGCAGGTCCGGGGCCCAGCCGCCCGCGTCGCCGACGGGGTGACCACTCTCACGGGCGAAGGTTCTGAGTTCGGCGAGCACGGCCCCCTCGATCTGGAGGCGCTCGGAATCCCCGGGGGTTGGAAAGAACAGCTTGTGAATTCCGATCAGCCGCGCCAGCTCGACCATTGGCTGGGGATCGTCGTCGACACGCAGGTCCATGACGGTATCGCCAAGCCCCTGGTAACCGGCGCCTTTGCGAAAAACCTTGATCGCCGCAGACTGGCGCCCTCGGCGATCGCCGCCCGCCCGGTCGCCCGCGAGCAATGCAGCGAACAATCGGTCTGCAAGCGGGCCGTCTGAACCCTCGAACGTCGTGACCATTTCGTTGATCACCTCGGGTCCGGTCAGGCAGTTGCCCTGGCACGCACAGCCAGCGCCTGTGCGATGCCCGGCCCAGGGCTGGCAGCCGGCGCCGGTGTGGCTGGCCGCGCCGCCGTAACTGTCCACGATACCGACCTGGCGGCGCTCGCGTCCCCGATCGTTGGAGAGAAGCTCCTCGAGCACCGTCGCCGCCGGCAAGTCGGCGAGTAGAGCGAGGCCATCCGGGCCAAACGTGGCGTTGCAGAGCGCCTGCGTCGCGACAGCTCCCCTGCCCGCTTGCGCCCACGGTACGATGTTGCCGACCGCGAGAAATTTCGAAGCGACAGCAACGCCAACGTCTCCTGTCGCAGGGTCGACTGCGACAATCGAAAAGGTCATGACGTGATCTCCTGCGACCAGGCGACAAGCACCGATCCAAGTTTTCCGGTGCCGATTTTGGACCTCAGTCGATCGGCTGGGGCCGTGAGCAAAATCGTAACCCCCACACCGTGGCCTTGGGCGTGACCGGGCCCGTGACTGACGATCCCGATAGAAATGTGGCCTGGGCGATAGAAGCGGGTGACGGTGCTGTCGATATCGGTAAACGCCACCAGATCGCCGAAATGCAGCCCGGAGGAAATCGCGGGATCGGTGATTTCGAGATCCCCCACCCAGGCGTCCTGCCCAAGCCCGGCACCGGCGGACTCGGGCGGCACGGTAGCGCAGACATCGCAGATGAGAGCATTTTCGATCTCAACCAGCGGCAGCACGCTCAGCAGTCGCGGAGACAGGTTCGAAAGCACGATCCGCGGGTGGTCAGTCAACGTCATACCGCGGCCGACGGTCTCAACCACGATCCGATCTTCAGGTGTGAGCCTGCTTGCAACCTCGTCACCGATCTCGACGCCAACCAGTTGAGGGGCCCAGAAACCGGGAGCGAGACCGCCACGCTTTCCGGCGACCACACCAATTGGCCGGCCCGCAGCGTCGCGGACCCGATTGCCGACACAACTGAGCAGGTGCAGCGGCCCGGCGATCGCCGGCGTACCCGACGCGTCCTCGACGCTGGCGCCCGGCATCAGGTGGTCACCCACCCAACGGTCGACAGTATCCCCTGCATGGACCCCAATTGCGATGCCGCCAGTTCCGGGCAGCAGGCGAGACCGCCCCTCGCGGTCGATCGCCATCGCCTCAGGATGGAGCCGCGCCGGCGCCACGCGGCCGGCCACGTTCGAGGTCACCAGAACTAGAGCATTGGTCCGAAATGCCGTCATGATGTTTCTCCCCAGGGCATGGGAAGCAGCTTGTCGAGCCGGGCGCCGTCGCTGACGACGAGATCGATTGTTGCCGATGGCGCGGTCAGCAGCGTCATCAAGCCAAGCCCATGGCCACCTCCAAGAGCAGTGCCGTGGGAGATGACACCAACCATCAACCAGCCTGGCCGGTGCTGGCGACCGAACCGGTGGTCCTGATCAAGGACCGCGACGATATCGCCAAACCTTAGCCCGCGCGCCATGGCCTCGACCGGCGCGCTCGAGCTATGGAGATCCATGTTGAACATTGCGGCGGGCATGCCGATGCCGGCGGCGGCGGCGACCGAGGGCAGGATCGCTGCCACCGAAACCCGGCGACGACCGCCAGCAAGCGGGGTGGTGATCGCATCGAAAAGTGCCGGACTGCAGGAGTGACACGACAGCTCCGGCATTTGCTCGTCAGCAAGCCCGACGCCCTTGGCATCGACCGTGACCCATTCGCCGGGAGCAAGCAGTGCCAGTGCGTCGGGCGCGAACATCGCCAGAACCGCACCGTGCTTACCAAAAACGATGCCCCGCGCTCCCGCGGCAGGGCCATCGAACACCAGGACGGGATTGCCGACACAACTGAAGAGGCGAATGGCATTGTTTGCCGCTGCGTCGGGATGACCGATCGATACGCCGGGTTCAACGTGATCGCCAAGCCATGCGCCAGCGACGGAGCCGAGGCCGATGCCGGTCACGACGCCGCCTTGCCCTGGCAGCGCATGCGACGTGCCGTCCGGGCGAACCACCACATTGACAGATGTCGGCTGGATCTGCGCCCGCAGCCGGGTAGTGACGAGGCGCTCTGAATTAGTAGCCACGGTTGCGCTCGAACTGATTGCGGAGTGGCTTTCCGGCGAGGAAGCGTTCGAAGTTATCAATGAATATATCGACGATACGGCCGTTCTCGGCAGCGACGGTGCTCGCGGAATGCGGCGAGATGATCACGTTCGGCAGGTCCCACATCGGGCTATCCGCGGGGAGCGGTTCAACCTCGAACACATCGAGGGCAGCGCCGCGGACGTGACCGCTCTTCAGCGCTTCGATCAGCCCAGCCTCGTTGATGACCTGGCCGCGCGAGACGTTGACGATCACGGCGCCGGGCTTCAGGGCGGAAATTTCCGGCAGATCAATGAGGAGCCGCGTGTCCTCCGTCAATGGACACGCGAGGACCAGCGCGTCGACCTGCGACAGCGCTTCGCGGATTTCGCTGTGCGCAACGAGCCGGGTCACGCCGCGCGGCATTTCCGCTCCCTGACTTCGGCGGGTGCCCCAGACGTCCATTCCGAAATGGGCCGCATCGTCAGCAATGGCGCGTCCGACCGAGCCTAGCCCGACAATGAGCACGCGCGCGCCATCAAGGCCGCGAACGGTATAGCGCTCCCAGTGCTTCGCCGCCTTTATTCGCTCGAGGCCTGGCACGTCGCGGAAGAAGTGCAGCATGCCGAGCATGGCAAACTCGGCGAGCGGCCGCGCGTGGACGCCGGATGCCGTCGTGAAGATGATGTCACTCTGGTCAAGACCAGTGCGTTTGAGGAATTCCCCGATCCCGGCGCTCGTCGCCTGGACCCAGCGAAGCCTCGGCGCGTTGGTCGGCATGTTGGCAGCATCGACAAGATCAAAGTCGAACAGAATGTCTGCCTTGGCACGCAGCGCAGCCCAGCGCGCCAACTGGTCACTGGTCATGTTCCACTTTGCACCATTGTGATCGCCGGCATAGCGCGGGGTCGGAAGCAGATCGGGCTCGTGGATGACTTCGGCACGATCTCCACAAGCGGCCCGGATGCGCGCCACTTGCTCGCTCTCGAGCGGGGAGGAGATGACTATTACGGGCTTGGTGGTCGGTACTGTTGTCATCGTATTGGTGGTCATGTGGTTGTCTCGCGGGAGGTGTAGTGCGCCGACAGTTTGTCGAGGCTGGGAACGGCATTCATCAGCGCCCTGGTGTAGTCGTGCTGGACATCGGTTGCCGACCGGTCGGCCTGCAATGTTTCGACGATCTCGCCCGCCAGCATGACGACAATGCGCGGCGCCAGAAACTCTATGAGCTGAAGGTCGTGGCCGATGAAAATGACCGAGAGACCGAGACGCTGCCGCAGGTCGAGGAGCAGGTTGACGATCTGCGCCTGAACCGAAACGTCGAGCGAGCTGACCGGCTCATCGGCGATAAGGATATCTGGCTGCGCCGCCAGTGCCCGCGCAATGCAAATGCGCTGACGCTGGCCGCCCGAGAAAGCGGCGGGATAGGCGTCCGCGGCGCTGGGCGGCAAACCTACCTGCCCAAGTAGCGCGATAACTCGCTCACGAACTTCGGAACGCTCGGCCAGCTTGTGGACCAGCATGACCTCGGCGAGCGCACTGCCAACTTTCAGACGGGGGTTAAGTGAAGCGTAAGGGTCCTGGAACACCGTTTGAATCGCGCGGCGTCGCCGGCGCAGCGCCGCGCCCCCGAGTTCAACGAGGTCTTGGCCGCGGAACAAGACCTGCCCCGTATCGGGGCGCTCAAGGAGTGCGATGCAGCGAGCCAAGGTCGTTTTTCCTGAGCCGCTTTCCCCCACCACTCCGAGGATCTCGCCCTCGGCGAGATCAAAGCTCGCAGCTGCCAACGCGGGACGGGTTGCCTCCGCCTTCGGGGCAAGAAACGCCGCCCTCCGGGCGTAGGTCTTCGAAAGGTCCCGGACGCTCAGGATCGGTTCAGCCATGCTGCGCCTCCCGATCTGGAGCGCTGAAGCCGAGTGTATTGATCCCAGACACGTCGTCGGAACGGATGCAGCGAGCTTTGTGGCCCGCGGCAATTTCGACGAGCGGAATGGGCCCATCGAGGCACTGCGGGGCAACAAGCGGACAACGCGCCGCAAAGCGGCACCAGGTCGGTCGCTCGCCGAGCGGCGGCGGCGTTCCGGGGATCGAAGCAAGCCGGGGAAGCGCTTTGCTGCGGCGAGTACTCGCAAGCAGGCCCACTGTGTAGGGCATACGAGAGCGCATCAACACGTCCATCGTCGGCCCCTCCTCGACGATCTGGCCGGCGTACATCACTACGATGCGCTCGCAGAGCGAGGCCACGACGGCAAGATCGTGTGAAACGAGCAGCAGGCCCATCCCTTGATCGCGGCGCAGCTCACCGAGCAATTCCAGGATGCTTGCCTGAACGATCACATCGAGCGCGGTTGTCGGCTCGTCGGCGAGCAAGATTCTCGGATTGGCGGCGAGCGCCATGGCGATCATGATCCTCTGCCGCATGCCGCCCGAGAATTCGTGCGGAAAGCTGCGGGATCGAGCTCGAGCGTCGCGAATACCAACGCGATCCATCAGTTCGACCGCGCGTTCGAGAGCAGCGCTATGGCCGACCGCGCCGTCATGCGAACGCGCCACCTGGGCGATCGACTCGCCGACACGGAGGAGCGGATTGAGGGAGGACATGGGGTCCTGGAAGATCATCGCAACGCCCGACCCGCGAACGCGGCGCAACTGCTCGGGCGAGAGATCGAGAACCGACTGTCCGTCGAGCAAGATGCGCCCACTGACCTCGACATGGCGGGGAAGCAGACCGAGCGCCGCCCGCGATGCGAGGGTCTTGCCAGAACCACTTTCGCCAACGAGGCCAACAGCGGCGCCCGAGGGCACGTGCAGCGAGAAATCGCTTATGGCCTCCCTTCGGTCCTTGCCTAGAGCGATGCTGAGATTTTCGATCGAAAGGCCCGAACGATCAGTCATCGAGACCTCGCACGAGATCTGCGAGGCCGTCACCGATCAGGCTGACGACGAGGCTGACAACAACGATCGCAAGGCCTGGACCAATCACCACCCACGGCGCGGTGAGCAGCATTGAGCGGGTCTCGGCGATCATCAGGCCCCACTCCGGGTTTGGCGGTTGGGCTCCGAGACCAAAGAAGCTGAGGGTAGCGCCGATCTGCACGTCGAGGGCAAAATCACTCATCGCAAAGACCAGCGCCGGCGCAATGGCGTTGGGCAGAATGTGGCGAAACATAATGCGCAGATGCCCAAAGCCAAGATTGCGGGCCGCGAGCACGTATTCGCGCTGCTTCAGAGCGAGCGTCTCCGCCCGCACGATGCGCGCATACAGGACCCAACTTACCACCGTGAGCGCGATATAGAGATTGATCAGTCCCGGTCCCAGCATCGCAACGATGGCAATGACGAGCACGAGGAACGGGAACGCGATGATGACATCAATCACACGGCCGACCAACGCGTCGACCCAGCCGCCAAAGTACCCTGCGAGCAGCCCGACAATGCTGCCGATGACCAGCGGCAGTGCAACGCCGATGGCCCCGATCTGGAGATCGATGCGCGCGGCGTAGACCACGCGGGTGAAGACGTCGCGACCCAAGTGATCGGTGCCCATCCAGTGGGTGAACGAGGGTGGTCGAAGTCCATTGGCCAGACTTAGCGCAATGGGATCATACGCCGTGACCAGGGGTGCGAAAACGGCCGCAAGAACGATGACTGCAAAGCCGAGCAGTCCGATCCGGAGCGACCAGTCGCCGATCCACAGCAAGCGAGGGATCGGCAAGCGCCTCTCGATGCGTCCCTGTGCCAGCGTCATCTGTGAAGCGCCATACGCGGGTCAAGGAGCACGTAGAGCAAATCGGCGAGAAGGTTGGTGAGGACGACGAGAAGGGCAAAGAACAAGGTGGCCAGCTGGATCACCGCGTAGTCGCGTGTGGCAATCGAGCCAATCAGCAGCGAGCCAACGCCAGCCAGCGAGAAGATCTGCTCGGCAATCACCGTTCCCCCGATCAGGTATCCAAAATTGATGGTGACCACCGTCACAACGGGTCGCAGGCTGTTGCGTAGGACATATCCGAGATTGAGGTAGTGCGGACAAAGGCCCATGGCCCGTCCGGTGGTCACATAGTCCGACGCCAATACTTCGGTGATCGAACTGCGAAGGGTGCGGACGAGGATCGGCGATATCGAAATGGCGAGGGTCAGCGCCGGAAGGGTCAGGTGGAGCAGTGTGTCGAGACCACCTTTGCCGAACCCCGCGATCGGCAGAAGTTTCAACTGCACCCCGAGAAGGTACGCCAGGATGATGCCTGACCAGAATACCGGCATGCCGAGCCCGATCGTGAAGAGGACGCGGATGATGTGGTCGGTCGGACGTCCACGACGAACCGCCGAAAGGAAGGCAAAGGGCACCGCCATGATGACCGCGAGGGCAATTGAATAGACCATCAGCAGCAGCGTTACCGGCAGACGCGCAACGGTTACGGTCCAGACGTCGGTCTGGTAAAAGAACGAGATGCCGAAATCGCCCCGCACGGCGCGCGACAGGAAATTGAAGTACTGCTGCCAGATCGGCAGGTCGAGGCCGAGCTGGTCGCGGACTCGGGCGATCAGCTGCGGCGTCGCGCGGCTGCCCAGGGTCGCGACGGCCGGATCCCCGGGGATCAGGCGGACGAGGAAGAAGACAACGAGGCTGACACCGAACAGCACCGGCAGAATCTGCAGGATGCGGATGGCGACATAGCGGATCATGCCGCGCCGACGCCCCCGTCGATTGTCAGCGCGCTACCGGTCACAAACCGCGCCTCATCGGCAGCCAGATAGGCAACTGATGCAGCGACATCTTCGGGCCTGCCGATGTAGTGGACCGGGGGGCGCATTGCCATGGTGCGATAGGCCGCGTCGCGATCAGGTTGCAGGTCGAAGCGGCGCTCGAGCATCGGTGTGTGAATGATGCCAGGACAAACGCAGTTCACCCGAAGGTTGCGGCTGGCATAGTCGAGCGCCATGCTACGGGTCAATGAAACGACGCCGGCCTTGGAAGCGCAGTAGGCGGCAAGCCCCGCGCTCGAAACGAGGCCCATAAGCGAAGCGTTGTGCACGATCGCTGCCCCCCCTTTGGTGTCGGCCCGCTGAAGCAACTGGGGCAGGAAGACACGCGACGTCAGATACGGGCCACGCAGATTGACCGCCATCACCTCGTCCCAGACCTCGGGCGCGGTTTCATCGATTGTGCCGAGGATCTCAATCCCGGCATTGTTGACCAGCACGTCGACACCACCAAAGTGCTGGCGCACGGCGTCTGCAGCGGCTGCTACGCTGGTTTCGGAACGCACGTCGATCGACAGGGCGAGGCCGCGTCCGCTACCGCCGCACATCTCAAGTGTCTCGTCAGCGGCGTCCGTATTGATATCCAGAATAGCCACACGCGCGCCCTCAGCAGCTAAGCGCAGAGCGATCGCGCGGCCGATGCCAGAACCGGCGCCACTGATGACGCAGTCCTTTCCTGCAAACCGTCGGGCAGTCGGGTTACCGGAGCTAATGTCCGGCATATGAGGCGGCACGAAGGTGGTCATTTCAGCAGGGCCCCAAGGTCCACGGGCAAGGCCACACCGGTAATTGCCCGGGCCTCTTCAGAGGCAAGGAACAAGGCCGCATTGGCCACGTCCACCGGCTCGAGCCAGGGAATCGGAAGGGTGTTCCAGCGAAGATAGTACTCTCGGGCCTCGGCGAGTGTCGTTCCTTCATGTCCCCCGAGCCGATCCAGGTATTGCTGATTCATGACCATATCGGTGAAGACCACAGTGGGATCGACCGAGTTGGCGCGGACGCCATAGGGCGCGAGTTCCAGCGCGAAGGCCCGCATCACTCCAAGAACGCCGTGCTTGGCCGCGGTGTAGTGTGAGAATTCCTTGTTGGCCCTGTGGCTCAGCACAGAACCGATAAAGACCATCGCCCCCGACTGCTGCGCGATCATGGCGGGGCTAACCGCGCGCGCCGTTTTCCAGACGCCGGTCAGGTTGACATCGATCATGCGGTGCCACTGCTCGTCCGTCAGTTCCCACGCCTTGCCCCACGAGTCGATTCCGGCGGCGCAGACCAGCGCGTCGATGCGCCCCCAGCCGGTCACGACCGCCTCGATCGCACTGGTGATTTCGCCGGTGTCAGTTACGTCGGAGGGCAGCGCCATCGCCCTTACCCCGAGTGTCTCGACCGCAACCCGCGTCGCCTCAAGTTGCTCAAGGCGGGCGCCCGCATAGGGCACACCGGGAACGTCGCGTGCAATGTCGAGCAGGGCGATGTCAGCCCCTTCCTCCGCGAAACGCAGGGCGGCCGCGCGGCCGATGCCTCTCGCAGCGCCGGTGATCACTGCCACCTTGCCCGAAAGCCGGCCAGTCATGGCTGCCTCGGGGGCATCGGCCGGAGATCGAAGGGTTCCACAACCTCGGATGTGTGCTTGTGATAGATGAGACCCGCGTCGTTGACCCAATAGACGTCGACACCAAACTCCTTATAGCGCACGCCTTCAGCCTTCACGATGTAGCTCGCGATGGTCTCGCTGACGATGATGTCGCCCGTCGCGGCCCGGAAAATCCGCTCGATCTGATAGTCCTCCAGCGAGTCGAACCATTCCTTTGGATGGGCGTGGACCTCGGCCGGCGTGAGCACCCGGCTCCCGAAGATAGTGATGGCGTCCGCCGTATAGAGTGCGCTGACACCCTCGGCGTCGTTGGCTCGATAGAGACGCTCGACGTTCTTTACCCACGCGGCAGGGTCTTTGACGGGCACGGTGTCCTCCGGAAAACTGAGGGCCGCGGCAGGCATCCGCCGCGGCCAAAACGCGTCTGGCTACGGCGCGAGGGAGACATCCTCGAAGCTGTATTTGCCCTGGGAGTTGGGAGCGAACCCAGTGACCGCGGGCGAGGTCGCAAAGATGCGATCCTCCTCGACGGTGTAGATGAACGGGCAGTCCTTGTTGACGATTTCCTGGAGCTGCGAATAGATCTTCTGCCGCTTCGCCTGGTCGAGCTCTGCACGGCCGGCGGTTACAAGATCGCGCGCTGCGTCGTTGTGGTAGCTGCTGTGGAGACCGTTCTGCGGCTGGTAGTCGAGCGCCACCCCCATCAGTTCGTCAGGATCAGGCGTGTCGTTGGTCCAGCCGGAAATCCGCATCGTGTAGTTTTCAGTGTTGTACAGCTCCTGCGCTGTCGTGGCTTCGATCTGCTCGATATTCATGGTGATGCCGATCTCAGCCAGCGATGCAGCCCAGATCTGCGCAATCGATAGCTTCGTCGTGTCGCCGCTCGGAACCGTGGCCGTGAACGTGAAGCCCTTGGGAACCGAACTGGACGCCAACAACTCCTTGGCCTTCGCCAGATCGAAGCCAACGGGGCTGGTGTCGGCGTCGTAAAAGAAGGTGGAGCTGGGCAGAATGGATTTTGCCGGCAGGGCACGGCCGAAATAGACGGAGCGTGCAATCGACTCCCGGTCCACCGCCCACGCCATTGCACAGCGTACCGCGGCTTCGTCGAATGGCTTCTGCTTCTCGTTAATAGTCACAAAGCCGACGGCGCTGCCCGGGATCGTGACAATCTTGCTGCCCGAGGCGGTGACCTGGTCGACCTGGCTGGCCGGTACGTCCGTTGCGATCTGCACGTCGCCGGCGGCGAGTTGCAGGAGTCGCGCGTTGTCGTCACCGACCACGCGGAAGATAATTTTGCCAATCGTCGGCTTGCCTTTCTGCCAGTAGCTCGGATTGGCGGAGAGCACGACGTCCTGCCCCTTGTTCCAGGCGTCGAGCTTGTAAGCCCCAGTGCCCATGGGTTTTTCGCCGGCCGCGTCACCGGCGGCAGTGAAGGCTGCTTTCTCATAGATGCTTGCGGCGAACGTTGAGAGTGCCGGCAGCAGCGGCGCGAAAGGCTCCGACATGGTCAGCTTGACCGTCTTGGCGTCGACCGCCTCGACGGATTTGACCGGAGAGAACAGGAAGCCCCACGACCCGGTCTGGTCAATAGCGCGGGTCAGCGAGAAGACGACGTCGTCTGCGGTCAACGGCTTGCCGTCCCAGAAGGTCACACCGTCACGCAAGGTAAACTCGGCACTCTTGCCGTCCGGTGCGACGGTCCATTTGGTCGCCAGCTCAGGCTCGACGCTCTTGCCGTCGGCCGAAAGCTTGACGAGACGCTCGTAGACCGTCAGCTCGGTGAAAATCGAACGGTCGTCCTGGGTGTTGAACGGATCAAAGGTGAAAATGTCGGCTGGGCGGGCCACCACCAGGGTACCGGCATCCTGGGACATGACCGGAGCAACGCTCACGGTCAGCGCCGTGGCAAGCCCCGCCACCAATCCGGCTGCGAGTTTCTTGTGTCTGTTCAGCATGTTGTATCTGTGCAGCATCTCAGCTCCTTGTTCAGTAGGGGACACTCGGGTCTAGAACGGTCTGCCACTGCTGGTCCGCTTGCAGTGCTGCGGCCAGGACGTCCTGGACGTGAGCAGCCTGACTGAGCGTCGGCAGGGTCGATTGCATGGCGCCGCTTGCCTTGGTGCCAGCGAGAAACGCCGCGATGTGGCGCCGCGCGGCATCGCTGTGGCGCTCGCCCATCGGCTCGACATCAACTTGGGTGGCGCCCGGCAGGAATGCTGGTGTAACCCGATAGCTCTGGCCGAGCGGCATGCGATCATCGAGCAGCACCTCACCGACTGCCCGCGAGCCGTGCAGCTTGATCCGCGTACCGGGAAAGCCGCCACTCAGCACCCAGCTGGAGATCAGGAGGCCCGTAGTGCCGCTCGCAAACTCGAGCTGCAGTGTTGCGATGTCGTCGAGACGGGCCCCCGGCAGGACGCGCTTGAAACTGCTGGAGACCCTGGCGACCGGTCCAAGAAGCCAGGTGCCCATGTCGATGACATGGGACCCGTATTCGAACAGCGAGCCACCGGCGGCCTGAGCGGGGTCGCCTTTCCAGTTCATCGGCTTGCCGCCATCTGGATGGAACTGCGGGTTATGCTCGGCGAGTTCGACCAGCCAGATATCGCCGAACCGTCCGGCGTCGAGATCGCGCTTGAGCGCCTGGACTGCCGGGTTGAAGCGGAATGAATAGCCAACAGTCGCCGGAACGCCGGTCGAGCGCTGCAGGGCCACCAGCTCGTATGCAGTGGCACTGTCGTTGGCGAGGGGCTTTTCGCAGTAGACTGCAACGCCGGCTTGGAGCAGCGCGGAGACCGCTTCCGCGTGTACGTGGTCGGGCGTTGCAACAATGGCAAAGTCGAGACGCTCGGCACCGATGAGGTCGCCCAGGGAGGCATAGGAGGCGGCGATCGATTGAGCTTCCGCAAACGCCCTCGCCTCCTCGAGGGTGCCGGCGACGCAGGCTACGACTTCGGCATCCGGCAGCGAGCGAAGGGCTGGCAACAGGGCCGATCTGGTCCAGAAGCCCACCCCTACAAGTGCGCACTGCAAGGCCATCCAATTCCCTCCTGCGCTCAAATCTGGCGAGCGATGCGGCCACCAGATCACTGCGGGAATTTGTTCAGACCGCAGAACTCGGTCCCTAGCGGAGGCTCAGTAGGCTGGCCTTTCAAGACGCAAAGCAATATGATTTCCTGTAACTTCACAAAGTAGGAAATGTAGCTGATCGATGGATACGCGTTTTCTCGAGAGCTTCATCCACGTGGTGGAACTGGGGTCCGTGGCAGAGGCGGCGCGGCGCCTCAATTTGACGCCGGCGGCGGTTTCGCAGCGGATCAGGGCGCTTGAGGTCGAACTGGGAACGTCGTTGCTCGCGCGGGCTGGCCGGATCGTCCGGCCGACCGAGGCAGGCACTGCAGTATACCACCGTTCCAGCAGCGTTCTCCGATCATTGCGGGAACTCAAGGCTGCCGCCATGCTCGAAGTGGTGGCGGGAGAACTTCGGCTGGGCGCCGTCTCGACGGCGATGACAGGTATACTGCCAAAGCTGCTGGCGCGCGTCACGAGGCATCACCCCGAATTGGCCTTCTTCGTCGCGCCGGGCACCTCGCAGGACGTCTATCAGCGCGTCCTCGACGGCGACTTGGATGCGGCTATCGTCGTCCAGCCGCCCTTTGCGGTTCCCAAGGAATGCGACTGGCTGACATTGCGCGAGGAGCCCCTGGTCCTTATCGCACCGGGCAACGTCGACATCGGCGATCCCCACCGGCTGCTGTCCACCGAACCGTTCATCCGATACGATCGCAACCATTGGGGCGGTCGGCTGGCGCAACGGTATCTTCGGCACTGCAGGATCGTACCGAACGACCGCTTCGAACTCGACGCGCTCGAGGCGATCGCGGTGATGGTCGATCGAGGGCTGGGAATTTCACTCGTGCCCAATTGGGCTCCACCTTGGCCTGAGGGTCTGTCCCTCGCAAAATGGCAGATCGTTGATCCGGCTTTTACCCGTCGGGTCGGCATGATCTGGCAACGTTACTCTCCGAAGCTCCGCCTGATCAGGCCGCTGATCGACAACGCCAGCCTCGCTTTCGCCGCGCCGTGATGCGCTCTGATGACGGTTGCCAGGGGCACTCGCCTAACTGGCGAACCAACCGTCTGGATGTCATCGGTATCTGGGCGCCGGATCAGAACATCGATGCGTCAGGCTGCTGCCGAGGCTGGTCGCGTCAGCGTGAGCCCGAGAACGATGGCGCTGGCGCCGAGTGACGTCCAGAGCCCGACGAGACGCTGTGAAATGTCCTTTGGCAAGGGAGCGGTCGAGAGTTCAATCCTCTTGCAGCACGAGGCCCTCCTCCCGCTGAAATTCCCGCTGCGCGCCTTGGCACCCGCCCTCATCCCTCGTCGGAGCGCTGGCGGATGAAGGGGAGGCCGAGGGCGGCGGGGGCGCCGGTGCGTTGGGCGAAGGCGGCGAGGACGACAATGGTGAGGACGTAGGGCAGCATCAGCAGGACCTGCAGCGGCACGGCGCCGGGCAGCAGCTGCGCCCTGAGCTGCAGGGCATCGGCGGCGCCGAACAGCAGCGAGGCGCCGAGGATGCCGACCGGATGGCGGCGGCCGAGGATCAGGATGGCGAGCGCGATATAGCCGCGGCCCGCCGTCATGTTCTCGAGAAACAGCCCGGTAGCGCTCATCGAGAGGAACGCACCGCCGAGCCCGGCCAGGGCGCCGCTCGCCATCACGGCGAAATAGCGGGTGCGGGCGACGCTGATGCCGACGGTTTCGGCGGCCGCCGGATTTTGCCCCACGGCGATCAGCCACAGGCCGTAGCTCGAGCGGAACAGGAACAGCCAGGAGAGGCCGGCGAGCAGCAGCGCCAGATAGGTCAGCACGTCGTGCTCGAACAGCAGCGGCCCGAGCAGCGGAATCGCGCCCAAGAGCCCGAAATCGAGGGCGGGGAAGGCCTCGATACGTGGGCTGGCGCCGCCGGCACCGAACGCCACGCGGAAGCAGAAGGCGGTGATCCCGACCATTGCGAGGTTGATCGAGATGCCGACGACGACCTGGTTGGCGCGGAGGCCCACCGCGTACACGGCGAGGACGAGGCCGGTCGCCGCTCCTGCAACCATCGCGGCGCCGACGCCGAGCCAGTTCGAACCGGTGCTGTGGGCGACGAGAAAGCCGACGAAGCAGCCGATCAGCATCATGCCCTCGAGGCCGATGTTGAGCACCCCTGCCCGCTCGCTGAACATGCCGCCGAGCGCCGCCAGCAGGATCGGAATGGCGAGCCGCACGCTGGCCGAGAGGAACCCGGCCAGCACCGGATCGGCCAGCGCGTCGAAGAGGCCGCTCACGACCTTGCCCCTTTCGGCGCCGCGGGGCGGCGGAGGCGTGCGATCAGCAGCGGCAGCGCGTTCTGAGCGATGAGGAACAGCACCACCAGCGCCTGGATGATGGTGGTCAGCGCGCCCGGCACACCGACGGCAGATTCCATGGTCGAGGAGCCGATCTGCAAGGCCGCGAACAGCACCGCCGCGAGCAGCACACCGAGCGGATTGGTGTTGCCGAGGAGCGCCACGATGATGGCGGTGTAGCCATAGCCGGGGGAGAGGTTTTCGATCATCCGCCGCTGCACGCCCGCCACCTCCATGAAGCCGGCGAGACCGGCGAAAGCGCCGCAGACGACAAACGCCAGCGCGACGATGCGGGGCACGTCGATGCCGGCATTGGCCGCGGTGCGGGCGTTCTGGCCGACGGCCCGGAAACGGAAGCCGTCGATCGAGCGCCAGAGGAAGAGCTGGGTGAGCCCGGCGAGGAGCACGACGACGACGATGCCCAGATGCAGCCGGCTCATCGGCAGGATCACCGGCAGCCGGGCGTCGAGGCTGAGGCGGGCGGTCTGGGCGAGCGGCGACGCCGGATCCTTGAGCAGGCCATGCAGCAGGTAGGACGCGGCAAAAATGGCGATGTAGTTGAGCATGATGGTGGTGATCAGCTCGTCGGCGCGGAACCGCAGCTTCAGCCAGCCGGCAAGGCCCGACCACAGCGCCCCGCCCAGCATGGCGGCGACCGCCATGGCGAGGAGCAGCAGCGGCTGCGGCGTGCCCGCAAGGGCAAGGCCGGTAACGCCCGCCGCGAGGCCGCCGACATAGAGCTGCCCCTCGGCGCCGACGTTGAACACGCCGGCACGGAAGGCGAGCGCGATCCCCAGGCCGCACAGCGCCAGCGGCACGGTGCGGATGGCAGTTTCGGCGAGGCCGTTGACCGAGCCGAGCGAGGCCTCGAACAGGATGGCGTAGGCGGCGAACGGGTTGACCCCGACGAGCGCGATCAGCACCGCGCCGACCGCGAAAGCGAGGAGCACCGCGCCGAGCGCCGCCGCCACGCTTCTGGGCAGCAGCCAGCGCCGCAGCATCGTGCCGAGCCGGGCCGAGCGATCGGAAGGCGCGGACTCGGTCATGCGGCCTCCCCGGCCATCATCAGCCCGAGCTGCTCGGTGGTGACCTCGTCGCGCGCCAGGATGCCGACGACGGCGCCCTTGGACATCACCATGATGCGGTCCGACAACGCCCGCAATTCGTCGAGTTCCATCGAGATCAGGAGGATGCCCGCGCCGGCGGCGCGGCGCTCCAGCAACTGCCGCTGCAGGAAGGCCGTGGCACCGATATCGAGGCCGCGCGTCGGCTGCACGGCGATCACCACCTTGGGCTGACGCGACAGCGCCCGGCCCAGCACCACCTTCTGCTGATTGCCGCCCGACAGCATGCCGATCGGCTGGTCGATGCCGGCACAGCGGACATCGAACTCGGCGACCACCTGCTGCGCCGTGCGGCGCACCGCCGACCGGTCCACCAGACCGCCACGGCCATAGCCGGGCTCGCCGATGCGCTCGGCGGCGATGTTGTCGGCGATCGACATCGCGTCGAAGATCGCGGTGCGGTGGCGGTCCTCGGGGATGTGCGCCATGCCGGCCCGCAGCCGTGCGGCGACCGGCAGGGCCGAAATGTCCGCGGACGACAGGCGGATGCTGCCGGCCTCGATCGGGCGGAGGCCGACCAGAGCCTCGGCGAGTTCCTGCTGGCCATTGCCGTCGACGCCGGCGACGCCGAGGATTTCGCCGGCATGGAGAGTAAAGCCGATGTCGTCGAGGCGGCGCCGACCGCCGGGGTCGCGCGCCAGCAGCGCCTCGACCTCGAGCAGGGGAACGGCCGGCCCAGCGGCCACGGTGGTTTCGAGACGCGTCGGGACGACCGTGTCGCCCACCATCAGCCGCGCGATCTGCGCCTGCGTGGTGTCGCGGGTCTCGAGCCGCCCGACCACCCGGCCGGCGCGCAGCACGGTGATGCGGTCGGTGAGCGCCAGCACTTCGCGCAGCTTGTGGCTGATGAAGACGATTGAGGTGCCGCCGGCCACCAGGGTGCGCAGCACCTCGAACAGCCGGTCGGCCTCCTGCGGCGTCAGCACGGCGGTGGGCTCGTCGAGGACGAGAAATTTTGCGCCGCGATAGAGCTGCTTCAGGATTTCGGCGCGCTGCTGGCCGGCGACCGACAAATCCCCGACGCGGACCTCTGGGTCGACGTCGAGGCCGTAGTCGCGGCCGAGCGCG
>JANXSI010000010.1 GCA_025352765.1 Devosia sp.
CCCAGCCGGATCATGTAGGCGCCGCGCGTTGCGTCGCCCACCAGCGTCAGATCGCGCGCCGGCCCGCGTACCGGGGTCAGCATATAGACGCCGACACCGATGCCGATAACGACCACTACCCCGATGAGCCATGTAAGGAGCCGCATGCTGCTTCCCGCCTCCATTTGGCCGGAGGAAAGCAGACCGGACCCCGAACGGCAACCCGACAAACATTTCGGTGAACCGGGATTAAGCGCGACAGGTCGTCGGAGAAATCAGGGGGACGCGCCTCTCCTCACCCCTTGTGCAGCACCGCGTCCACTTCGGCGCGGGTCGGCGGGTTGGCGCCGATGCGGCTGCAATTGATGCCGGCGGCGACCGCGCCGAACCACAGCATCTCGCCGAGCGCCTTTGCGTCGAGCGCGCCTAGTTTTGCCGGCGCCAGCGCGCCATGGTCGGTGAGCCAGGTGAGCACCCCCGCCATCAGCGTGTCGCCCGCCCCGACATTGTCGCCACCGGGCGCCGCCGGATAGACCGCCGAGCGCGTCTTGCCCGCCGCGGTGAAGGCCAGCGAACCTTCGGCACCGAGCGTGATGATCGCCAGCTTGCAATTGGGCCGCGCCAGCATCGCCGCCGCATGCGCCTCGAGCGACAGCGTCTTGTCGAGTTCCGCCAGATCCTCTTCCGACACCTTGATGACGTGCGCGAGGTCGAGGAACGCATCGAGCCGCTGGCGATAGCCCGCCATGTCGTCGATCAGCGACGGCCGCACATTGGGATCGTGCGAGATCGTCGCGCCGCGCGCCACGGCCGCCTTGACCACATCGAGCCAGACCGCTGAATCACCGGGCTCGATCGGGCAGAACCCCCCGATCTGGTAAACGGTCAGATCCTTCGGCAGCGCCGCGATCAGGCCCTCGCGAGCGAACGCCCGGTCGGCCTCGCGGTAAAACGCATAGCGCGGGTTGCCGCGGCCGTCGTCGCTGACCACCGCCAGCGTCGTATAGGCATCGACCCGGTCCTTCAGCAGCACCTCGACCCCCGCCGCCGCGAGCGGCTCGAGGATATAGTCGCCGAACGCATCCTTGCTGATCGGGCAGAGAAAGCCGGTGCTGGCCCCCAGCTTGCTGAGCGCGATGGCGCAGTTCATCGGCGAGCCGCCCGGATGGGCGTGCATCTGGATGACGCCGCCTGTCCGCTCCGGATACGTCTTCAGGTCAACCAGGCTTTCGCCGCCGACAACAAACATGCCGTCCTCCCAATCCGCGCTCTGGTTAGCGCGTCCGATCTTACGATTCCAGATTCTTATGCGTGCGGAATCGATTCCCAATCCGGCCGGGCTTGGCTATTGAGGAACGTACAACAAGCGGCGCCCCAAGGCGCGGGACGAGGATTTTCGATATGGCACTGCAAGGCACCACCATCCGCTGGGGCATTCTGGGACCGGGCGAGATCGCCAAGGCCTTCCGCGACGGCGTCAAGGCCTCGCGCACCGGGAAGCTCGTGGCCATCGCCAGCCGCAATCCGCAGAAACCGAGCCTTCCAGTCGATTTCCCCGGCGCCCGCATCCTCGACGGCTACGACGCCCTGCTCAAGGATCCAGAGGTCGACGCCATCTACATCGCGACGCCGCATCCCGGCCACGCCGAATGGGCGATCAAGGCCGCCGAAGCCGGCAAGCACGTGCTGGTCGAAAAGCCGATGGCGCTCAGCGCCTTCGAGGCCGACGCCATGTTCAACGCCGCGCGCAAGGCCAACACCTTCCTCGGCGAAGCCTTCATGTATCGCCTGCACCCGATCACCAAGAAGCTCGCAGAGCTGGTCTCGACCGGCGCCATCGGCGAAGTCCGGATGATCCAGTCGAGCTTCGGCTTCCAGATGGGCAAATTCCTGCCCGAACATCGCCTGTTCGCCAACGACATGGCCGGCGGCGGTATTCTCGACGTCGGTGGCTATACCGCTTCGATCGCCCGCTTCATCGCCGGTGCGGCCGCCGGCAAGCCGTTCCTCGACCCGGTCAAGGTCGTCGGCAGCGCCCATCTGGGCAAGGCCGGGACCGACGAATGGGCGGCCGCCGTGCTCGAATTCGACACCGGTGTGATCGCGCAGATTTCCTGCTCGATCTTCGTCCAGCTCGAAAACGTCCTCCGCATCCACGGCGGCACCGGCCGCATCGAGGTCAAGGACTTCTGGTTCGCCGGCGGCGACCGCAGCGGCGGTCCGGGCAACATCGAGATCATCCGCAATGACGGGACGCGCGAAACCGTCAGCGTCGGCCCGCAGCCTCACCTCTATTCGTTCGAGGCCGATGGCGCCGGCGAGGCGATCCTTGCCGGCAAGCGCGAGTTCGCCCCCCCCGGCATGACCTGGGCCGACAGCCTCGGCAACCTCCGCGTCCAGGATGCCTGGCGCGCCGCCGCCCGCCTCGAATATGGCATCGAGAAATCGGCCAAGCGCACCGCCACGCTCAAGGGCACGCCGCTCCAGCACGGCGGCACCCGCATCGCCAAGCGCAGCATCCCGGGCGTCAAGAAACCCGCCTCGGTCGTCGCCATGGGGTTTGAGGATTTCCGCACCTTCTCGAGCGCCGCCATCATGCTCGACGGCTTCTTTGAGGCCGGCGGCAATCTCTACGACACCGCCTTCGTCTACGGCGCCGGCCAGACCGAGGCGCTGTTCGGCGAATGGCACACCAATCGCGGCGTACGCGAGGACGTCGTCGTCATCGGCAAGGGCGCTCACTCGCCGCTCTGCTACCCCGACGTCATCGGCAAGCAGCTCAGCCAGTCGCTCGATCGCCTCAAGACCGACTATGTCGACCTCTATTTCATGCACCGCGACAATCTCGACGTCCCGGTCGGCGAATTCGTCGACGCCATGGATGCCGAGGTCAAGGCCGGGCGCATCCGCGGCCCGTTCGGCGGCTCCAACTGGACCAAGGCGCGCATGGACGAGGCGATCGCCTATGCCGAGCGCACCGGCAAGCAGGCGCCCGGCGCGCTCAGCAACAATTTCGCCCTCGCCGAAATGATCAAGCCGATCTGGGCGGGCTGCATCGCCGCCTCCGACGACGCCTACAAGGCTTGGCTGATCGAGCACCAGATCCCCAACTTCTCCTGGTCGAGCCAGGCCCGCGGCTTCTTCACCGACCGCGCCGGCCGCGACAAGCGCGACAACGCCGAGCTGGTCGACACCTGGTATTCGGACAGCAATTTCGCCCGCCGTGACCGCGCCATCGAACTCAGCAAGCAGCTCGGCGCCAGCCCGATCCATATCGCTCTCGCTTACGTTCTGGCGCAGCCCTTCCCCTCGATCCCGCTGATCGGGCCGCGCCGCCTCGACGAACTCGACGATTCGATCAAGGCGCTGTCGATCAAGCTGACCCCCGAGCAGGTGCGCTGGCTCGAGCGGGGCTGACGCAGTCTGGCTTGAGCGCAGTTGACGGCAGTCGGCCTCCTCTCCCGTTTACGGGGGAGGGGGACCGCCGTCGGCGGTGGAGGGGGCGGCCACCCGATCAGTGGCCTCCCGCCTTGCCGCTCCAAGAATCTTCCACTCACCCCGGAATAACCCCGCAGACCCGCTGTTGTAGTCTCCGTGCGCTGCCTCAACGGCACGCCTCACCGCAAAGGGAGACCGTCATGAAACTCAGCACTCTGCTTCTGGGCGCAGCCGCCATCGGCCTGCTCTCGACCTCTTTCGCCTTCGCCGAGGACTATCTCGGCGGCGCCGTCAAAACCTCCGAGATCGGCGGCAAGCAGGTCCTGACCGATGCCAAGGGGATGACCCTCTACATCTGGGACAAGGACGCGGTCGGCGTGTCCAACTGCTACGACAAGTGCGCCACGGCCTGGCCGCCGGTGCTGGTCGACGCCTCGACCGCGGTCACCGGCGACTTCACCCTGGTTGATCGTAAGGATACCGACAAGAAGGTCGTCGCCTACAAGGGCTGGCCGCTGTATCTGTGGATCAAGGACACCAAGCCGGGCGACACCACCGGCGACGGCGTCGGCGGCACCTGGCACACCGCCGTCGAAGGCATGTAAGCCAAGGACGAGCAAGGAGCTGCATCTTGCAGCAATTCTTGGACGAGATCGAAAGCATCGTGCCGGCGCTTCGCCGGTACGCGCGGGCGTTGACCCGCAATGCCGATCGCGCCGACGATCTCGTCCAGGACTGCCTCGAGCGCGCCATCCGCAAGCAGGCGCTGTGGCAGCCGACGGGATCGCTGAAATCCTGGCTGTTCCGCATCCTGCTCAATCTCTACCGCAACGAGCTGCGCGTCGCCCGGCGCCGCGGCGAGCACGTGGCGGTTGAGACTCTTCTGGTCGAGCCCTCCGTTGCTCCTGCACAGCCTGGCCGTATCGCGCTCGCCGAAATGGCACGGGCCATCGACACGCTGGTCGCCGACCAGCGCGAGGCCCTGCTGCTCGTCGTGCTCGAGGGCCTGAGCTATTCGGAAGCCGCCAGCGTGCTGGGCATTCCGATGGGAACTTTGATGTCGCGGCTCGGCCGAGCGAGGGCCGCGCTGCGCGCCGCGACCGGCTCTGGTGAAGAGCCGCGACTGAGGACTGTGAAATGAGCCGCCCGCCGTTTGCGATCGATACCGATGCGCTGCACGCCTTTGCCGATGGGCAACTGAGCGCCGCTGAGCGCGGTGCTGTCGAGCAATACCTTGCGCTTCATCCCGAGGCCGCCGCGCTGGTGACGCAGTGGCAGCGCCAGAACGACGCCATCACCACGCTGTTTTCCGCTCCTGCCAGCGAACCCATTCCGGCCCGGCTTCTGCCGCAGCGCATCGCATCGGGCGTCCGGCACGAGCGGCAGCAGAGCCTCCGCAATCTCGCCGCCGCGCTAATCCTTGTCATCCTCGGGGGCGGCATCGGCTGGTACGGCCGCGACTATCTGGTGCCGGTCGAGGCATCGAGCGACGTTTTGATCGACCAGGCGGTGACCGCCCACACCCTCTACGTGAAGGAAAAGCTGCACGCCGTCGAAGTGCCGGCCGATGCGCCCAATCTCATGCGCTGGCTCAGCAACCGCATTTCCACCCCGATCGACGCCCCCAACCTGACGGCGCAGGGCTTTACCTTCATCGGCGGCCGGCTGCTGCCCGGCTACGACGACGCAGCGCCCGGCCCGGCGGCGCAGTTGATGTATGAGAACGCCTCGGCCGAGCGCCTGACGCTCTACATCACCGCGCCCCTGCCCGACAAAAAGGAAGTCTGGAAGTTCGCCGCACGCGATGGCGTCGAGGCCTATTACTGGGCCAATGACGCGGTGACCTGCACCATCGTCAGCGACCTGCCGGAAGCCGACGTGAAGATGCTGGGCAAGAAGATCTTCGAACAGCTCACCCGCCGCCCGGATTCCAACTGGAACCCCGCCGGCTAGAGCTTCAGTTCCCAGACGGCTTCGTGCGGACCGATCGGCCACGGGGCCGCCGGAGAGAACCGCCAGAGATTGGTCACCGGCACCTTGTGCTGGCTCGCATAGAGCCCGATCTGGGCCAGCTTGCCGGCCGCGGCGCGCCAGCTGTGCCGGACGAGCCGCCCGCCGGCTGCCGCACGCAGATCCTTGAGGTCCCGCCAGCGGCGTCGCAGGCGCGCGGCATAGGGCAGGTCTTCGTACAAGAAGAGCCGTGATCCGGCCCCCCGCTGACCGAACCACTCGAGAGCCACGGCGCGAACGGCCAGATGATTGATGTGCCTGCCGATGCCGGCTGGACAGAACACATCCGCGGGGGCGTCGGCGGTGAGATGATCGAGGGCCCCGCGCAGCCGCATCCGGATCTGGGCAATGTCGTCCTCGAGGCCCGCCGGATCGAACACCCGGCGATCCCGCAGCATCGGCTCCGCTGCGCCAAGCGCGAGCCGGCTCAAGCAGGCGCCTGCGGCGAACTGCGCGTCCTCGGCATCGCGGACGGCACCGATCTGCTCCACCAGCGCCGGCGTCACCGTCACCCGGGTCCCGGTCGCCGCCACATAGGCCCCGCGTGTAAAGATGTTGACCAGCGTCCCGCCCGGATGCAGAGCCGCAAACGTTCCGAGCGAGAAGGCGATGTCGTCGAAATGCGGCGACAGGTAAATTCTGTTGGCGGCGTCGCCTATGTTGCGCATCGGCTTCATGCTACCCACCGGCCGGCCGGGAAGATAGTGACCACTCCATGAGCAAGCGCCTTTATCAATTGCCGCCCTTTCCTCGCCTCCGCAACTTAGCGATGAGCACCGTTGGCACGCTCCGAGCGCTAGTCCTCCGGCTGGTGCTAGCGCCCGTCAGTTGGCAGATCCGGCAGCAGCTTTCCCGCCTTCCGGTAGTGGGCGGTTTGGGCAGCATCCCCAGCCGCGCCGGCAGTCTGCCGCGCGTCCTCGACACCATCCTGCCTCAGGTCGAGCGACTGCATCTTTTCCTGCACGGCTACGAGTCGGTTCCGCCCGAAGTGATCCGGCCGGGCGTCGTCGTACACCTCGCGCCAGCCTCAGATCCCTACCGGACAGCTGGTAAGTTCTTTGGTCTCGCGCAGGAGCCACAACCCTGCATCTACTGCACCTTCGATGACGATATCCTCTATGGCGATGGCCATGTCGCGCGGCTGCGTGCAGCTCTGATCCGCTACAGTGGACGGGCCCTCGTCGGCATCCACAGCGCCAGCTTTCGTCCGTCCACCGGTAGCTACCTGCATCGCCAGGTCACCCGGCATTTTACCCGCGGCCTCTGGGTCGACCAACTGGCTGACGAGATCGGCACCGGAACCGGCGCCTTCGTCTCGAGCGTGCTGCCGGTCGATCCAACAACCTGGCCGCACGGATTCATGGATGATTTGATGATGGCGATCGAGGCTGAGGCGCGCGGCGTCCCGCGCGTTGCAGTGGCCCGCCCCAAGGGCAGCCTTACGGCCCTCGGACGCCATCAGCCTGACAGCATCTATGCCAAGGTCAGGCAGGACGACTCGGCCCAGACCGAGCAAATGCAGCGGCTGCTGCACCTCACCCGCCGAAACCTGCTATTTCACCACTAAGTCGGGCCTTGGCGGTTGAGGCGCGCGCCGTCACCGCGCCGGCGCCATCCGCCCCAGCACACCGTCCTTGAGCACATAGCGGTGATAGAGCGCGGCTGCGGCATGTGCCGCGGCGACGTAGATGATCGCCCAGCCGACGATGTTGTGGAGATTCTCGAGTGTGTGCGCGGTCGCTCGGTCAGGGCTCAGAACACTCGGGATCGAGAACAGCCCGAAGAACGAAAACTCCTCGCCCTGCAGCCAGCGGAGGCCGAAGCCGAGTCCGACCTGCGCAACGAGCAGCAGATAGAGCACACCGTGCACAACGTGCGAGGCGATGTCGTTGAACCGCGACCCGGTCCCGCCAAGCTTGCGGCCCGCAAGCACCCGCCACGCCAGCCGCGCTACCAGAACCACCGCGAGGGCGATGCCGAGCGACACGTGGACGCCCTCCAGATAGCGCAATCCCCATGAGCGTGGGGCGTTGTTCCAAAGCAGCGGCGTGCAGAACAGCGCCAGGACCGCCAGGGCCGTCAGCCAGTGGAAGGCGATGGTCACGCGGTCGTAGCGATCGCGGGCTGCGGGAATGGCGGTCTTGATCATCGGGTCACTCTGCGGTTCGGGGCGAGCCCACCATCGGCGTACGCGCCGGTCGGGCCAACTTAAATCCCGGCAATCCGCATTACGTTCCCGACAGGTTAGTAGCCTTGACGCCGATCAAGATCGTTCGAATAGATGTTGTGCAGACCGATATTGCGGATGTCGCGCTCGCCCATCAGCGCCATCGAGGTGTCGGCTTCCTTGCGCACGATCTCGAGCGCCTTGGTCACCCCGGCCTCACCGCCCGCGCCGAGCCCGAAGGCCATGATCCGGCCGATCAGCGCGCCCTTGGCGCCGAGCGCCATCGCCTTCAGCAGATCCTGCCCTGAACGGATGCCGCCATCCATCAGCACTTCAGTCTTGCTGCCGACCGCATCGACGATCTCGGGCAGCACCCGGATCGTCGAGGGGGCGCCATCGAGTTGGCGACCGCCGTGGTTCGACACCACGATCGCATCGGCGCCGTTGTCGATGGCCAGTTGCGCATCGTCCTTGTCGAGCACCCCCTTGACGATCACCGGCCCGCCGAACCGCTTCTTGATCCAGGCAATGTCTTTCCAGTTGAGCGTCAAGTCGAACTGCGTCTTGGTCCACTCGCTGAGTGTGGCAAGGTTCTTGGCATCGTCGACGTGTCCGGCAATGTTGCGGAAGGTCCGCCGCTGCGTGCCCAGCATGCCCAATGCCCAGGCCGGCTTCATCGCCATCTCGGCCACGAATTTCGGGGTGAACTTCGGCGGCGCAACGAGGCCGTTGCGGATGTCCTTGTGGCGCTGCCCGAGGATCTGCAGATCCATCGTCAAGACCAGTGCCGAGCATTTCGCCGCCCGCGCCCGATCGATCAGCCGCTCGACGTAAGCGCGGTCCTTCATCACGTAGAGCTGGAACCAGAAGGGCTTGGTGGTGTTCTCGGCCACGTCCTCGATCGAACAGATCGACATCGTCGAGAGCGTGAACGGAATGCCGAACTTCTCCGCCGCCCGCGCCGCCTTGATCTCTCCGTCCGCCTGCGTCATCCCGGTCGAGCCGACCGGCGCGATGGCGACCGGCAGGCTCACCGGCTGCCCGAGCAGCGTCGAGCCGAGATTGCGATTCTCTAGGTTGACCGCCACCCGCTGCCGGAAGGTGATCTTCTTGAAATCGTCCTCGTTGGCCTTGTAGGTGCCCTCGGTGTAGGCGCCCGAGTCGATGTAGTCGAAGAACATCTTGGGCACGTTGCGCCGCGCCATGGTCTTGAGTTCATCGATGGTGAGCGCGCGATCGAGAGCGGACATGGACTGGCCCCGTCTGTGTGATGCGCACCACGCTACGCCACTAACATGTTAGTGGTCAACTAACATGTTAGTGGCCCGGTTTGCAGTCGCTACGCAAGATCCCTAACCTGTCGGTACGTAGTTGTCCTGACACAGCGATGGCGAGGGCCCTGAGGCGCAGCAAGGGCTTTTCCGAAGCGCAGGCGCAGTTCGCTGGGCCGGCCGCGCTGTCGACGATCTTCGGCGCCATCGGCTATCGCTGCGCCTTCACCGGCGTCGACCTGCGCGCCGAAGCTGGCGCGGACCCGCTGGGCTGGCTGCTGCGCCTCGCGCCCTCCGGGCCGCCGAAGCCCGGCACCGTTCTCCCCGCCTGCGCCGACGCCATTTACGCCTTCGAGCGCGGCCATCTCGGCATCGGGTCGCGCTTCGAGTTCCTCGTCGCCCTGGATCGGATCGACCCCGAATTCCTCGAACGCCTGAACCCCGTCGGCCGGCTGATCCTGCCGGCCGACCCGGCCTTCCATCCCGACGCCGCCCTGTTGAAGGCGCATCGCGACGCTTTCGTCGAAGGCTTCATCGAGTAGCGGGCGAGGCGCGTCGGCTAGAGCTTGATCCGTCCCAGCCGCAGCGCATTGACGATGACGCTGACCGACGAAAAGCTCATCGCAGCCGCGGCGATCATCGGCGACAGCAGCCATCCCGTGAGCGGGTAGAGGACGCCGGCGGCGATCGGGATGCCGAGCGAATTGTAGCCGAAGGCGAGCCACAGGTTCTGCTTGATGTTGCTCAGCGTCGCCCGCGCCAGCTTGCGCGCCCGCACCGCCGCCGCGAGGTCGCCCTTGAGCAGCGTGATCCCCGCCGACTCGATCGCCACATCGGCGCCGGTGCCCATGGCGATCCCGACATCGGCGGCGGCCAGCGCCGGCGCGTCGTTCACCCCGTCGCCCGCGAACGCCACGACCTTGCCCGCCTTCTTCAGCGAAACGACGAGGTCGTGCTTGCTCTCGGGCGTCATGCCCGCCTCGATCCGGCTGAGCCCGAGTTCGCGCCCGACCGCGTCGGCGGTCCCCTTGGCGTCGCCCGTCGCCATCACGATCTCGACCCCGTCGGCATTGAGCGCAGCGATCGCGTCCTTCGCACTCGCCTTGATCGGATCGCTGACGGTCACAACCCCGATGATCTTGCTGCCCTCGGCCACGAACATCGCGGTGTGCCCGCGCGCCGCCTGGTCGGCGAGCAGCGTCGCGAACGCCTCGGGTACCGGCACCCCGGCTTCCTCCATCATCGCCGCATTACCCAGCGCCACGACCGAGCCACGGACCTTGCCGACAACGCCCTTGCCGGTGACCGAGCGGAAGCCGATGACCGAAAGGACCTTGGCGTTGCGCGCCAGGGCGCCCGCGGTGATCGCATGCGCCAGCGGATGCGCCGAACCCGTCTCGAGCGCCGCCGCGATCGCCAGCACGAACCCTTCGTCGACGCCTTTGTCGGGGATCACCTGGTCGAGCACCGGCTTGCCCTCGGTGAGCGTGCCGGTCTTGTCGACGATCAGCGTATCGACCCGCGCGAACGTCTCGAGCGCCTCGGCATTCTTGACCAGGACGCCCGCATGCGCTCCGCGCCCCGTCGCCACCATCACCGACATCGGCGTTGCCAGCCCCAGCGCACACGGGCACGCAATGATCAGCACCGAGATCGCCGCGACCAGCGCCTGCGCCACATCGTGGGTGATCCCGAACCACACCCCGAAACTCACCACCGCGATCACCACCACCAGCGGCACGAACCACGCGGCGACGGCATCGGCCAGCGCCTGGATCGGCGCGCGGCTGCGCTGCGCACTGCCCACCAGGGCCACGATCTGGCTAAGCCGCGTCGCCGCGCCAACTGCCGTCGCCCGCATCACGAAACTGCCCGCGCCGTTGAGCGTGCCGCCGGTCACCGCGGCCCCGGCGGTCTTGTCGACTGGCAGCGGTTCGCCCGTCAGCATCGCCTCGTCGACATCGCTCTGCCCGTCGGTCAGCTCACCGTCGACCGGCACCGCCTCGCCCGGCCGCACCCGCAGCATGTCGCCCACCATCACCTGTTCGAGCGGCACCTCGCTCTCGACGCCGTCGACCACGCGCCGCGCGGTTTTGGGCGCCAGATTGAGCAGCGCCCGGATCGCCTTGCCGGTCGCGTCGCGGGCCCTCAGTTCCAGCACCTGCCCGACGAACACCAGCGCCACGATCACCGAGGCCGCCTCGAAATACACCGGCGGTCCCATCATCCCGCCCATCGGGAACAGCTGCGGCGCCAGCACCGCCACCACCGAGAACAGATAGGCCGCCCCGACGCCGAGCCCGATCAGCGTCCACATGTTGGGCGAGCGGTTGACCAGCGACGCCCAGAACCGCCGGAAGAACGGCAGCGCCGCCCACAGCACCACAGGCGTCGCGAGCACCAGCTCGATCCAGTTGAGCACATGCGCCCCGAGCCAGCCGCGGAAATCGAACCCCACGACCTCGCCCATCGACAGCACGAGGATCGGCGCGCTCAGCGCCGCCGAGACGATCAGCCGCCGGGTGAAATCGACCAGCGCGGGATTGGGACCATCATCGAGCGACGCCACCATCGGCTCGAGAGCCATGCCGCAGATCGGACAATCCCCCGGGCCGTCCTGCACGATCTGCGGGTGCATCGGGCACGTGTCCTTGGTGCCCGATGCCACCTTCCCCTCGCCCCTCTGGGGAGAGGGTGGCCGGGACATCGTCCCGGCCGGGTGAGGGGTTGCCCCGTGCATGGGGTGATCATGTGATGTGTGATCATGCCCCGCATGCTCATGTCCCGCTCCCGGGGCAACCGCGGCCGCCGTCTTCTTCGGCGGCAGCACGAACGGTTTGGCATTTAGGTACTTCCCGGGGTCCCCGGTGAATTTCGTCCGGCAGCCCTCGCAGCAGAAATAGTAGCGCGTGCCGTCATGCTCGGCCGACAGCGCCGTCGCCGGATCGACGCTCATGCCGCACACCGGATCGATCGCCTTGCTGCCTGTCATCGTGCCGTGATCGTGCGCCATCTCATCTCTCCCAAGTCGCGGGCCAAGGCCCTTGACCTTTCCTATGGACCTTCCCATCATGGGAAGGTCAAGAACAATATGGGTGCCCTCATGCAGATCGGCGAGGCCAGCAAGGCGACCGGCGTTTCATCCAAGATGATCCGCCACTACGAATCCATCGGCCTGATCCCGGCCGCCGACCGCCGCGACAGCAATTATCGCGATTACGGCGCCGAGGATGTCCACCGCCTCGGCTTCATCCGCCGCGCCCGCGACCTCGGCTTTTCCGTCGACGAGATCCGCGACCTGCTCCGCCTCTGGGCCGACAAGCGCCGCTCGAGCCGCGACGTCAAGGCGCTAGCCCTCGATCACATCGCCCAGCTCGACGCCAAGATCGCGCTGCTCGAGGAAATGCGCGCGACCCTCGCCCACCTCGCCCAGTGCTGCGAAGGCGACCACCGCCCCGATTGCCCGATCATTGACAGCCTCGCCGGGGCGGCGCCACTTCCGCACCACTGATTTGTGTTCAATCACAGAACCGCCTTTATCTTGCGCGCCGGTAGCATCCAGCGTCATGATGAAGACAAGAGAACGCCGTTTCATGTAAAATCGGCGCGTGAGTCGCGGCTCAACTGGCGACTGGCAAGTATCCGGGGGGAAAGCTCTGATGAAGAGCGAAGACGATCAGGCGGACGAGCCCGACCCTTTAAGTGTGTCGGGCCTGAGCGCCACGGCAAGCGCAGAACTCCCCACAGACCTCACAACTAATGGCGCGGCGCGACCCGCGGCAGCATTCGCCCCGCCGGCAACGCCGTCAGGCGAGACGGCGACAACCGGGCGGAGCAAGATTTCGGCCCCTCGCAAAATAGAGCCGATCAACCGCGCAATCGTCAGCGAGAAATCGCGGCAGTTCCTGCGCCGACACTACTCTGGAATATCGATCCACGACTGGAACGACTGGAAGTGGCAGGTGCGCAACCGCATCCGCCGCCTCGATCGGCTCGAAACCGTACTGAGCCTGACCCCGGATGAACGGCTGAGCGTCGAAAAGCGCACCGGCAACTTGCCCATCGCCATCACCCCCTATTACCTGTCGCTGCTCTCCCCCAACGACCCCGACCAGCCACTGCGCAAGACCCATATCCCGGTCGGCGGCGAATTCATCCGCGGCATCGGCGAGGATCCGGACCCGCTCGGCGAGGACCACGACACCGCCGTCCCCGGTCTCGTCCACCGCTATCCCGACCGCGTGCTGTTTCTGACCACCGGCTTCTGCTCGACCTATTGCCGCTATTGCACCCGCTCGCGCATGGTCGGCGAGACCAACGGCGAATATTCCTTCTCGACCAGCCAGTGGGAAAAGGCCGCGCAATACATCGAAGCGCATCCCGAAATCCGCGACTGCCTGCTCTCGGGCGGCGATCCGCTGTCGATCGGCGACGACAAGCTCGAATGGCTGCTGACCCGCCTGCGCTCGATCAAGCATCTCGAGTTCATCCGCATCGGCACCAAGATCCCCGTCGTCATGCCGCAGCGCATCACGCTGAAGCTGACCCGCATGCTGAAGCGCTTCCACCCGCTGTGGATGTCGATCCATGTCACTCACCCGGACGAACTGACGCCCGAAGCCATCGAGGCCTGCGGCCGGCTGGCCGACGCCGGCATTCCGCTCGGCAGCCAGACCGTGCTGCTCAAGGGCATCAACGACAGCCTCGAGGTGATGAAGCCGCTGATGCATGGCCTCCTCAGGGCCCGCGTCAAACCCTATTACCTCTACCAGTGCGACCCGGTGTCGGGCTCCGAGCACTTCCGCACCCCCGTCGAAACCGGCCTCCGGATCATCGAGGGGCTGCGCGGCCACACCACCGGCTACGCCGTGCCGCAATTCGTCATCGACGCGCCGGGCGGCGGCGGCAAGGTGCCGCTCCTCCCCGACTCCGTCGTCGGCCGCGACGGCGACGACCTGCTGTTGCGCAATTTCGAGGGCGGCATCTTCCGCTACCCCGATCCCGGCGGCAGCATCGGGTTGGGCCGCACGTGACCGACTCCCAGGACATGCCGCGCAGCGACGCCCTCCATGTCATGGAGCTGGGCGACAAGGGTCGCGGCGTCGTCGCGGTCGAGCCGATCAATGCCGGCGCACTGCTCGAAATCGCCCCGGTGATCCCGCTCAAGGCCGGGGACCAGCCGCCGCGCGGCTCGGTGCTCTACGACTACCCCTTCCTCTGGGACGATCCGCCCTATATCGAGGCGATTGCGCTCGGTCTCCTCTCGATGATCAACCACTCGGACAGGCCCAATGCCCAGTTTGAAACCGATATCCCGAAGCGGATCATCCGGGTCACCGCCCTCCGCGACATCGCTGCCGGCGAAGAGATCACCTTCGACTACGGCATCCCCCTCTGGTTCGACGAACACTGAAGCTCTGACTGTCGCCGTGCTGGTGCCGCCGCGCGCGGACGATGCCCGTCCTGACCAGGACGACACCTTCGTTCAGGCGAGCGAGATCAGCGCCTGCCTCGCCCGTCTCGGCCATCGCGCGGTCGAAGCCGAGTACGCCGACCATGGCGCGCGCACCGAGCACACGCTCCGCGCCCTCGCGCCCGACATCGTCCTCAACCTCGTCGAGGAAGTCCCCGAGGGCCCCGACCAGTTGCACCGGGTGACCGAGCTGCTCGAGCGGCTGGGCTATCGCTACACCGGCGCCCGCAGCTATGGCCTCGAGACCACCGGCAAAAAGCTCACCATGAAGCGCATGCTGCGAGAGGCGGGCCTCCCCACCGCCCAGCTCATCGGCGATGCGCCCGCCAACAGCCGCTTCATCGTCAAGTCGGCGCTCGAACATGCGTCGCTCGGCCTCGACGATTTCAGCGTCGTCGACGGCGCCGATGCGGCGCGCGCCCTGATGGCCGAAAAGCAGCGGACCTTCGGCGGCCCCTGGTTCGCCGAAGCCTATATCGAAGGCCGCGAGTTCGACGTCGCCATGCTCGAGATCGGCGGCCGCGTCCGCACCCTGCCACCGGCCGAAATCCTGTTCAGCGGCCACGCCAACGGCCGCCCGAAGATCTTCAATTACGCCAGCAAATGGGACGAGGGCAGCGACAGCTTCGAAGCCACCCCGCGCATCTTCCCCGCGCGCGAAGCCCCGCTGTTCGACGAGCTCGAGCGCCTCGCGCTCGCCGCCTGGCACCTCTTCGGCCTCAACGGTTGCGCCCATGTCGACTTCCGCGTCGACGCCGCCGGCAACCCTTTCGTCCTCGAGGTCAACGCCAACCCCTGCCTCACCAGCGACGCCGGCTACACCCTCGCTGCTGCTGAAGTCGGCCTGACCCAGGACGACATCGTCGCTGCCTTGCTGGCGGGGGCGTAATCTTGGCTCAGGGCAATAACCCCCACCCCCGGCCCCTCCCCTCAAGGGGGAGGGGAGCCCCGCCCCGGGCCTCGGTAAGCTGGCCCCCCTCCCCCTTGAGGGGAGGGACGGGGTGGGGGTCCTCTTGTGTCCGGAACCACCCATGCTGATCGGCCTCACCTACGACCTCCGCGACGACTATCTCGCCCAGGGCTTCACCGACGAGCAGACGGGCGAGTTCGACGTCGCCGAAACCATCGACGCTGTCGAAGTCGCGATCCGCTCTCATGGCCACACGGTCGAGCGCATCGGCGGCATCAAGGCGCTCGTCACCGCACTCGCCGCTGGAAAATCCTGGCCGATCGTCTGGAACATGTGCGAGGGTGTTTCCGGCATTGCCCGTGAGGCGCAGGTCCCGGCGCTGCTCGAAGCCTATGGAATTCCGTTCGTCTTCTCGTCGGCGGACGTGCTGGTGACCGCCATGGACAAGGCGGTGGCCAAGCTCGTCGTGCGGGCAGCGGGCGTGCCGACCCCGGATTTCGTTGTGGTCCGCACCGCCCGCGACCTCGTCGCGGTCAAGCTCCCCTACCCGCTGTTCGTCAAACCCATCGCCGAGGGCACCAGCAAGGGCGTCGCCGAGGCAAGCCGGGTCGAAAACCGCGCCGAACTCACCGCCCGCTGCATCGAGGTGCTGAAGACCTACCGCCAGCCGGCGTTGGTCGAGACGTTCCTCCCCGGCCGCGAGTTCACCGTCGGCATCGTCGGCAGTGGCGCCAGCGCCCGCGCCATCGGCGTCAGCGAGATCAAATTCCTCCCCGGCGGCGACCCCTCGGCCTATTCCTACAAGAACAAGATGCAGGCCTTCGACGAGTTGAGCCTTGCCACCGGCCCGATCGCCGAGGAGGCTGCGTTCGTTGCCGTCAGCGCCTGGCGCGCCCTCAACTGCCGCGACGCCGGCCGCATCGATATCCGCTGCGACGCTGAGGGCCATGCCAGCTTCATCGAGTGCAATCCGCTCGCCGGCCTGCGGCCGAAATGGAGCGAACTCACCCAGCTCGCCGGTCTCGTCGGCATGAGCTACGAGGCATTGATTGGGGAAATCCTCGACAACGCCTTGCCACGCGCCCTGCCGGGCTGATGACTGGCTCTCTCTTCTCCCACAAGGTTTGATTGACGTGAAAGACAAGACGACGGCGGTGCGGCGCGATCTCGTGCAACTGGTGCCTATTGCCGGCAAGGGCCGCGGCGTCGTCGCCCGACGCCGTATCCCCAAGGGCACGCTGCTCGAAGCGGCGCCGGTGATCCGGCTCCAGGAGCACGACACGCTGACCACCGATACCGTGCTCAGCCAATACCCCTTCATCTGGGAGGAGCCGCCCTATGTGCAGGCCTTCGCGCTCGGCTGGGTGGGCCTGTTCAATCACGCCGACACGCCCAATTGCCGGGTCGAGACCGACACCGGCGACCAGGTGATCCGCATCTGGACCAAGGTCGACGTCAAGCGCGGCACCGAGCTCACCCACGACTATGGTGTCGAGCCCTGGTTCACGGTCGCCGACTGACATGCCCGCCGCCCGCCTCCGCTTCCGCCATATCCTCGATGCGGGCGATCCGCAGAAGATCCGCGCGCTGATCGAGGCGACCGGCGTGTTCTCGTCGGAAGAGGCGGAGGTTGCGGCGCGCCTCGCCGAGACGACCCTCGACGGCAGCGAGACCTATCGCTGGCTGCTCGCCGATGTGGGCAAAACGCTCGTCGGCTACACCTGCTTCGACCGCATCGAGCTCACCCGCGGCAGCTTCGATCTCTACTGGATCGCCGTTCTGCCCGAGTACAGCGGCAACGGCCTCGCCCTCGACCTGATGGCCCGCACCGCCAGATTCATCAAGACCAAGCGCGGCACGCAGATCTTCGCCGAAACCTCCTCGCGCGAACCCTACGCCCGCGCCCGCGCCTTCTACCTCAAGGCCGGCTTCGCGGAGGTCGCCTGCTTCGAGGATTTCTACGACGAAGGCGACGACAAGGTGATTTTCCGGCTGAAGGTATAGCAGTCGGCACTCCTCCCCCCATCGCGGGGGAGGTAGCGCAGCTAGGGCGAAGCCCGTAGCGACGCTTGGTGGGGGGCGGCGAGCCCGATCGCGACCCGATGGGCACCGGGCGCTCAAACCCCCACCCCGTCCCTCCCCGCAAGGGAGGGTGCCCCGACTGCAACCTTCGTCCGCTACACGCTCAAGCACAGATACTTGATATCGAGATAGTCCTCGATCCCGTACTTCGACCCTTCGCGGCCATGGCCCGATTGCTTCACGCCGCCGAACGGCGCGACTTCGGTCGAGATCAGCCCGGTGTTGATCCCCACCATGCCGTAGTCGAGCGCTTCCGCCACCTTGAACACCCGGCTCAGATCCTTGGCATAGAAATACGACGCCAGCCCGAACTCGGTGGCGTTGGCGAGCTCGATCACCTCGTCCACCGTCTCGAACCGGAACAGCGGCGCTACCGGCCCGAACGTCTCCTCGCGCGCCAGCACCATATCGGCGGTTGCCCCGCCCAAGACCGTCGGCTCGAAGAACAGCCCGCCGCTGGCCTTGCCGCCGAGCAGCACTTTCGCGCCCTTGGCGGTGGCGTCGGCGATGTGCCGCTCGACCTTGTCGATGGCCTTTTTGTCGATCAGCGGACCGGTCGTCACCCCCGCCGCAAAGCCGTCGCCGACGCTGAGCTTCTTCGTCGCCGCCACCAGCTTTTCGGCAAACGCCTCGTAGACGCCCGCCTGCACATAGAGCCGGTTGGCGCACACGCAGGTCTGGCCGTTGTTGCGATACTTGCTGATCAGCGCCCCGTCGACCGCCGCGTCGAGATCGGCGTCGTCGAACACGATGAACGGCGCATTGCCGCCGAGTTCGAGGCCGAGCCGCTTGATCTGGTCGGCCGCCTGCCGCATCAAAATTTTGCCCACCCCGGTCGAACCGGTAAAGCTCAGCTTCTTGACGATGTCGTTGGAACAGAATTCCTGCCCGATCGCCGCCGCATCTTTTGAAACGATCAGGTTGAACAGGCCGGCCGGCAGCCCGGCAATTTCGCAGAGCCGCGCCAGCGCGATCGCCGAGAGCGGGGTTTCCGACGCCGGCTTGCTGACCACGGCACAGCCGGCCGCCAGCGCCGGCGCCATCTTGCGCGCCAGCATCGAGTTGGGGAAATTCCACGGCGTGATCGTCGCCACCACCCCGACCGGTTGCTTGATCACGATGATGCGCTTGTCTTCCTGGTGGCCCGGGATGGTGTCGCCGTAGACGCGCTTCGCCTCCTCGCCGAACCATTCGACATAGCTCGCCCCATAGGCGATCTCGCCCTTGGCTTCGCCGAGCGGCTTACCCTGCTCGGCCGTCATAATCGCGCCGAGATCGTACTGGTGCGCCATCATCAGGTCGAACAGTTTGCGCAAGATCTGGCCGCGCGCCTTGCCGGTCTTTTTTGCCCACGCCGCCTGCGCCGCATCGGCCGCGGCGATCGCCCGCTTGGCTTCGGCAACGCCCATATCGGGCAGCACCGCGAGCACCTCACCGGTCGAGGGATTGGTCACCTCGAACGTCTTGCCGCTGTCGGCACTCGCGATCCACTCGCCGTCGATATAGCCGGCGGCACAGATCAGGTCGGGGGTCTTGAGGTGTTTGGTGAGGGCGTCGGTCAACGGCATGATGGGTCTCCTGAGCGGAGACTTAGGCCCGTCGCTTCAACCGGGCAAGCTCAGGCCGCGCGGCGACGCGGCAGCCGCTTGATCTTGGGCGTGTCGAGCTGCTCGCGGAAGGCCGTGCGCGGCACCGCACCGCCGCGGACATCGGCCGACCAGTCGTCCTCGACGAACACCAGCGCATTGGTCTGGGGATCGTAGCGGATGTCGAGCCGGCTGCCGCTGGTGGCACGGGCGAACAGGTGGGGAGACTGGAACGGCTGCATGCGAGACTCCTGGGTGAGGAATTCGTCGTCACACCCTGTTAACCATAACGCTTTGGCCGGTTCGTGACCGTTGGCCGTCACAATTGTGACAATGGAACGCCTTGCATCGTGGGAAGTTCCGGCCTCGTGCAGCCGCTCAGGCCGTGGGCAGCGTCCGGAATCCAATCTGCATCGGATTGCTCGCAGGATGGGACTCGACCCGCTCCACCCGGCTGGCCGCCGGCCCCTGCCAGAAATAGGCGAGCATCTCGTCGACTTGTTCCGCCGGCCCCGAGATCAGCACCTCGACCGAGCCGTCGCGGCGGTTGCGCACCCACCCCGAGAGCCCGCGCGAACGCGCCGCGGCTTCGGTCCAGGCGCGGAAACCGACGCCATGCACAAGCCCGGTGATCCGAACCTGCAGCGTCTTGCTCATCCGGCGACGCTGACCAGCGTGGGATAGTCGGCCTGCACCTTGGCGAAATAGTCCGGATTGAGGGCGCTAAGGCCCGCAAGATCGACGATCGTGGGGTTGAGAAAGCTCATCTCGAGCTTCTGCCCCTTGGCGGTGAACGAGATGGTCGAGAGTTTTTGCGGCTCGCCAGGCTTGCGGCTCGAACTGGGCGTCGCCGTCCAGTCGCGCGTCTCATGCGCCCCGAACGCCACGCGCTTGCCGCGGCCGACCCAGATCGAGGTCACCGCCTCGAAATACTCGCCATCGGTCGCCGTGATGTGGTCGACCTGCCCCTTCCAGTAATAGCGGCCCTGGAAAAAGATCAGGACGAACAGGATGCAGGCGAGCCCGACCGCAATGCGGGTGGTCTCGGCAACGTTGAAATCCTGCCAGACGCCGCCCACCCAGACGCCGACGACGATCATCGCGGCCGCCGTGAACGGCACCCAGCGCGGCGTCGGATCGGCGAAGATCGTCTTCATCAGCGCCCGCCCTCGATCTTGCGGTGCCGCTGGTTGCGCCCGCCGGCGCCATAAGGGTAATCGCCGATCTGCGGCGCGCCGGCTGCGTCGAGCGCCGCGGTTTCCTCGGCGCTCAGTTTGAGGCC
>JANXSI010000275.1 GCA_025352765.1 Devosia sp.
CGAGCCCAGCGTCTATCATCTCTACTATGGCGACGAGACCGGGTCGGCCGGGTCGGTGATGACCTATTTCCCGTTCCCGCACATGATGCGCGGCCGCCCCGGCACCGGCGAAGTCGGCACCACCGTGTTCTCGGTGCCCGAGGGTTCGCTCGGCTTCTGGGAAGAAAAGCTCACCGTCGACAATGTCGGCGACCTCAAGCGCGACGAGAGCTTTGGGCAGAAGCGGCTCGTCTTCCGCGGCCCCGATGGTGATGGCCTGGCGCTGGTCGAGGACAAGACCGATACGCGGCTGCCCTGGACGCATGGCGGCGTCGATGCCGACAAGGCGATCCGCGGCTTCCATTCGGCCTCGCTGCGGCTCCGCGATGAAGGCGCCACTGCCGAACTGCTGAAGTTCATGGGCTATCAGGTCGCCGACACCCATGAGGGCATCACACGGCTGGTCCGGCCGGAAGGCAATGGTGCCGACTTCGTCGATCTCGAAACCCTGCCGGGCGTGGCGCATGCCAATCTCGGCGCCGGGTCGGTGCACCACATCGCCTTTGCGGTCGACAACAGGGCGGCCCAACTCGAGGTGCGCAAGGCGCTGATGGACACGGGCTTCCAGATCACGCCGGTGATCGATCGCGACTATTTTTACTCGATCTATTTCCGCACTCCCGGCGGCGTGCTGTTCGAGATCGCGACCAACGAACCCGGTTTCAACCGCGACGAGGACACGGCGCATCTGGGCGAGGCGCTGAAGCTGCCCCGTCAGCACGAGCTTCTGCGCGCCAAGCTCGAAAAGACCCTCGAGCCGCTGGAATAGGAGTTCAGTGCGATGAGCTACACCTTCGCCGAAGTGGTGGCGCCCAAAGGGGCGCCGCTGTTCTTCTTGTTTCATGGCACCGGCGGCGACGAGAACGACCTGCTCGATCTCGGCGGTCAGCTGCTGCCGGGGGCGCATCTGGTGTCGCCGCGTGGCGATGTCAGCGAGCACGGGGCGCTGCGGTTCTTCCGGCGGACCGGCGAGGGGCTCTACGACATGGCCGACCTCGAGCGGGGCACAGCCAAAATGGCCAGCTTCCTGCGCGAGCGCATTGCTGCGACCGAGCCGTCGTCGGTCACGGCGCTGGGCTTTTCGAACGGCGCCAACATCCTGGCGTCGGTGCTGTTCTTGGCGCCTGAGCTGATCGATCGGGCGGTGCTGATGCATCCGCTGATTCCGTTCCAGCCGGACCCACAGCCGGGACTGAAGGGTCGGAAGGTGCAGATCACCGCCGGTCGCGCCGACCCGATCGCGCCGGTGGCAAGGACTGAAACGCTGTTCGACTATTTCGTCGCCCAGGGCGCCGAGGCGCGCCTCGACTGGCAGGAGGGCGGGCACCAGATCCGCCAGCCCGAACTGCTCGCCGTCCGGGATTTCCTCGCCGCCTGAGGCTGAGGCGTGTCAGTCGATGAACTCGACCGGCACGCCTTTTTCGACCAGCTTGGACAGTTCCTCGGCGTCCCAGTTGGTGAGCCGCACGCAGCCATGTGAATTGGTCTTGTCGATCTTGGACGGCGAGGGCGTGCCGTGGATACCGAAGGTCGGTTCGGTGAGGTCGATCCACATCGAACCCACCGGGCCGTTCGGGCCGGGCGGAATGATCAGCTTTTTGGTGTTGTCGCCCTGGGTGAAATTCACCTCGGGATTGTAGGTGTAGTTGGGCATCGGGGCCACCGCGTCGACCATGTGGGTGCCGGTGGGCGAAGGGTTATCGGCACTGCCGATGGTCGCGGGGTAGGCGACGAGCAGGGTGCCGTCGGCGGCGTAGCCGCGCAGTTGGCGATCGCCCTTGTCAGCTTCGATCCGGGCGACCTTGCCTTCCTTATTCGGCCCCCAGGCGGCGACCGCCACGGCTTCGCCGGCGACCCACTGTGCGGTGGGGTTAAGGGCCTTGAGCAGATCCTCGTCCATATGGAAGCGTTCTCCGAGTTCTTCGGTGACGCTGGCGTAGCCGAGGAATTTGAGCTGGGCCATTTCCGCATAGTCGCTAGGAATGGGGGCGTTGATCGCCGCCACGTCGTCGGCGGTGATGGTGTAGCTGCCGATGACCGGCTGGGTGGTTTCAAGCTTGGCGATCAGGTCGGGGCCGAAATGGCCGTCGGCGGGCAGCCCGACCATGGTTTCGGCAGCGCTCACGGCCTTGCGAACATTGTCGCCGTCGAAGCCGTCGATGACGCCGGGCGAGGCGCCGGCCCGATCGAGCAGAATCTGCAGTTTGACGATGGCGGGATCGGGTACCGCGGAGGGCACAACGGCATCCGATCCCGTCGTCTCACCCGCCGCGGGAGGAGGGACATAGTCGGCGGGTACCATCGTCAGGTCAGAGGCGTTGATGGACTCGGCCGTGACCGCGGGAGGAGGATCGGTCTCGGCGGCCATCGCCGCCGCAAACGGGATTGTCACCAGCACGAGGAGGATAAGAACCTGAAAGAGGCGCATGGCGAGAGATCCTGATTGCCCCCACACAAGCGCGACAGGACGGTAAAGTTGCTTCAGCGGCGCCATGCATGCGGCGCATGGTCAACAAATGGCAAATTTGATGCAAATGCGCTGCAGATTGCGCGCGTCGGGCGGTCATTGGCCGTTCACCAGCGATGGGCTAGCGTTCGCGCGACAGGAGACACCCATGATCCGCTTTGTTCTCGCGCTTTGTGCGCTTCTCGTTCTCGCCCCGGTTGCCGAAGCCGCGAGCTTTGACTGCGCCAAGGCGGCGACATCGTTCGAAAAGACTATCTGCAGCACACCGGAGGCCTCGGCGGCGGACGATACCCTGGCGGTCGCCTACGCCACGGCGCTGGGCGGGCTGTCGCAACCGGCGGCGAGCCTCGTCAAGTCCACGCAGCACGCCTGGCTCGACTACGCGGCGCGGGTCTGCTCCGACGACGGCAATCCGATTGCGGGCACCTATACCGATGAGCAGACGCAATGCCTGATCGGGGCCTTCCGGGAGCGCACCACCGCGCTCGAGGCGAGCCGCATGCAGGGCGGCTTCCGTTTCTATCCGGCCGAGCAGTATCTGGTCGAACCCGACACCGACCCCGACAGCAACGGCTTCAACAAGGTCGCGACCAAGCATTTCTCGACGGTCAAGATCGACGGTTCGGATGATCTGGCCACCGCGTTCAACGCCATGACCGAAGGCCTGCGCGCCAGCAATGCGGACCTCTTTGCCAAGGGAACCGATCAGCTGGCCGCGGGCGACAGCACCGAGGATATCGACGTCACCACGACGGTGCAGAAGGTCACGGCGTACCGCATCACGCTGTCGACGACCAACTACTCGTACGGCCACGGCGCGGCGCATGGCAATTACGGAATCAGCACGGCGCACTTCCTGATCGCCGAGAAGCGGCCGCTCCTGGCCAGCGACATCTTCGCCAAAAAGGGCTGGGAGAAGGTTGTGGGCAAGCTGCTGGTCGAGCGGACCAAGGCGCAGCTCGGCGACACTTACTTCACCGATTCCGAGGCCGACAGTCCATCCTGGGCGGCCGACCCCGGCCGCTGGGACT
>JANXSI010000287.1 GCA_025352765.1 Devosia sp.
CAGGTGTGCCGCTGCGCGTTCGGTCGCCCCTTCGTTGTCGATATCCAGCCAGGCGTGCGGTTCCGACCCGCCACTGCGGCCGTGCAGCAGGAAGGGCAGGCCGAGGTCGTTGAGCACGGCGACGCGCGGATCGTCGGGGTAGGGGGAAGCGAGAATGACGGCGTCGACCTTTTTGCTGGCCCGAGCGCGCCGATAGCTCGCGATCTCGTCGTCGAGCGTCTCGACCGTCGAGACCAGAATGTCGATCTCGTCGTGGATCAGCCGGCTCGCCAAGCCGCCGAGGAATTCGCTGGTGTGCGGGCCGTAGTCCTGCGCGCGGAGGACCATACCGAAGGCACCGGCGCGCCCGGTGGCCAAGCGCCGGGCGCTGGCGTTCGGGCGATAGCCCAGTCGCGTCGCGGCTTCGGCAACGCGCAGCCTCGTGGTCTCGTTCACCTCCGGGTAGCCATTGAGCGCCCGGCTGACTGTGGTTTGCGATAACCCCAGGTTGATCGCCAGTTCCTTGAGATTCATCTCTCCCCCTGGACGTTGCCAGGACCTTTCATGCCAATGTCGGTGTTGGCGTCACCACACTCTCGCCCGGCATGCCGAGGCCATCCAAAGCGATTTCAATTCGACGCGCAAGGCCCATTGCTGGTTTGAGGTACGAACCTCAGGACAACGCGCCGAGCAATACGACATTTTCTTCCCTTGTTCTAGCAAGTCATTGATAAAAATCATAAAAAAGGAGTGTCGACAGGGAGCGGCGCAAATTTCGGTTTGCCCCGCTTGACTCGGGGACGCTTCGTCGCCTAGCTTTTCATCCAAAGCGCTTTGAGACATCGGCAAAATCGACCGGTCGAAGGTGCTTCAGGGAGGAGACTGGAAGCGGCGGCGCCATAGCGTCGGCGTGCCTGCATCCTCCTGAACCATACAGTCCTCGGGAGGAACCCAATGAAACTCAACCTGTTGCTGGCCGGTCTTTTGACCAGTGCCGCGTTTGCTGCTGCAGCGATGACCACCACGGCCAGTGCGGTCGAACTGCATTTCGTCTCCGGCGCGACCGGCGACGATCTGGCCTTCTATGCCGAGATGTTCAAGAAATACACGGAGAAGACCGGCGACACGGTCACCGTGGTGCCGATGCCGTCGTCGACGACCGACCAGTTCGCGCAGTACAAGCTCTGGCTGGCGGCCGGCAATTCCGACATCGACGTCTATCAGACCGACGTGATCTGGGCGCCGCAGCTCGCGGACCAGTTCCTCGACCTGACCGACGCCGCCAAGGATGTCGTCAAGGATCACTTCCCCTCGATCATCCAGAGCCAGACGGTCAACGGCAAGCTCGTCGCGCTGCCGGCCTTCACCGACGCGCCGGCTCTCTATTACCGCAAGGATCTGCTCGAAAAGTACAAGCAGCCCGTTCCCAAGACCTGGGAAGAGATGGCGGCGAGCGCCAAGATCGTCCAGGACGGCGAACGTGCTGCCGGCAACAAGGACATCTGGGGCTTCGTGTTCCAGGGCAATGCCTATGAAGGCCTCACCTGCGATGCGCTCGAGTGGGTCAAGTCCGCTGGCGGCGGCCAGATCGTCGAGCCCGATGGCACGATCTCGATCAACAACCCCAAGGCCGCGGCGGCGCTCGAGCTGATCAAGACCTGGGTCAACACCATCTCCCCGCCGGGCGTGCTTGCCTATCAGGAAGAGGAAAGCCGCGGCGTGTGGCAGACCGGCAATGCCGTGTTCATGCGCAACTGGCCGTATGCCTATTCGCTGGGCAACGGCGCCGACTCCAAGGTCAAGGGCCTGTTCGATGTGACGACCCTCCCCGATGGCGGTGGCGGTTCGGCGGCAACGCTGGGCGGCTGGAACGTCGCGGTGTCCAAGTACTCAAAGAACCCCGATGCGGCGACCAAGCTCGCGATGTGGATCGCCTCGGCCGAGTTCCAGAAGGAACGCGCGGTGAAGCGCTCGAACCTGCCCACCATCGTCGCGCTCTATGATGATGCCGATGTCGCCAAGGCGCAGCCGATCATCCCGCAGTGGAAGAACGTCTTCCTCAACGCCGTGCCGCGTCCGTCCGCCCCGACCAAGGTGAAGTACAACGAGGTCTCCTCGGACTTCTGGTCTGCCGTGCACGACACGCTCTCCGGCAATGGTTCGGCCGCCGACAATCTCGAGGCGCTCGAAGCCAAGCTGACCGAACTCAAGGGCGCCGGCTGGTAAGTTCCGCCGCCTGAACGATCTGGCGAACGGCCTACGGGCCGTTCGCCTCAGCAAGCCAACAGAGCCGTCTCGCGGTCGGCAGGAGGAGGAGGGGGAATGTCGATCGAGAGTGCAGCGCCGTCTGTCGGCCTCGCCGTTCCGGCAAAACCCATCCGGTCCGAACTGTTCGTGTCGCGCACGCGCGCCGCAATGCTGTTTCTGATCCCGATGATCATCGCGCTCCTCGTGGTCGCCGGCTGGCCGCTGTTGAGGACCATCTATTTCTCCTTCACCGACGCCTCGCTCAGCAACATCAACGCGGCGAAGTTCGTTGGTTTCAAGAATTACCTGAGCTGGACGCAGCTCAAGAGCGGCAAGGTGCTGTGGTCGGGCGTGCTCGCCGATCCCGCCTGGTGGAACGCCGTGTGGAACACGGTTCGCTTCGCGGTCGTCTCGGTGGTGCTCGAAACGGTTGCGGGCATGGTTGTGGCGCTGGTGCTCAACGCCGAGTTTAAGGGGCGCGGGATTGTCCGCGCGGCGATCCTTGTGCCATGGGCGATCCCGACGATCGTCTCCGCTAAGATGTGGAGCTGGATGCTCAACGATCAATTCGGCATCATCAACGACCTGTTCCTCAGGCTCCACATCATCGACCACAAGATTGCCTGGACGGCCACCGCCGACACCGCAATGTATGCGGTCCTTGCGGTCGACATCTGGAAGACGACGCCATTCATGGCGCTCCTGATCCTGGCAGGCCTGCAGATGATCCCCAAGGACATCTACGAGGCGGCCCAGCTCGATGGCGTGCATCCGATCAAAGTGTTCTGGCGGCTGACGTTGCCCCTGGTGCGGCCGGCGCTCATGGTGGCGGTGATCTTCCGGCTGCTCGACGCCATGCGGATCTTCGATCTCATCTATGTGCTGACGCCCAACAGTTCGGCGACCAAGACGATGTCGGTGATCAGCCGCGAGAACCTGATCGACTTCGACAAGTTCGCCTACGGGTCGACCGAGTCGACGCTGCTGTTCATCATCATTGGCGTGATGACGGTGCTCTACATCTGGCTGGGTCGGGTCAACCTCGAGGGGGAGAGCCGCTGATGGTCTGGGCCTATACCAAGAAGACCGCGTTCTACCTGCTGGTCATCGCCATCGTCATCGAGTCGGTGTTCCCGTTTTACTACGCGATCCTGACCAGCTTCAAATCCGGCACGGCGCTGTTCGAGGTCAACTACTGGCCGACGATGATCTCGTGGGACAACTACACGGCCGTGTTCACCAATGGCAGCTTCCCGCAGAACCTGCTGAACTCGGTGATCATCGCCAC
>JANXSI010000345.1 GCA_025352765.1 Devosia sp.
CCACACCCCTGGGCTGGGCCGAGGCGACTCTTCCCGTGGCTTCCGTCATCTTCGTCCCCGTTGGCGCCGCGGGTCTTCCGCCCAATTTGCGTCAGGATCAAGAAGCGCGCGGTAAAAACAGGCGGCCGATTGACATCGATAGCTACGCACATTAGTTATGATGCCTATCGACGTTAGCCATAAAATGCAGAACCGGAGTTCGCCATGGATCAGCTTGCCGTCCCACCGCTATTCGTCACCCGCCTGCTGCGGGTCGATGGCCTCGCGGTATTCGTCGCGAGCGTCGCTGCCTTCGCCCTTTTGGGTGGAAACTGGTGGCTGTTCGCCCTGCTGATACTCGCCCCCGATCTGGCGTTCCTCAGCATTCCGCTCGGAACGGCAACGATGGCCAGGGTCTACGATATCGCCCACAGCTATGTGCTGCCGATCATCCTCGGGACCATTGGGCTGTGGACGGGGATCGGCTGGATGCTGCCGGTGGCGCTGATCTGGGCGGCACACATCGACGCCGACCGGGCGCTCGGTTACGGCCTCAAATACCCCGAGGCGATCGAGACGACGCATTTGGGTCTCATCGGCAAGACCCGGAAGGCGGCACGTGCCAACGCCCGCTAAGACCTCTCCGGCGGCGCTTGTCGGCATCGCGCTCGAGATTGTCACTGCAGGCGGGGCCGAGGCGCTGACGATCGCGGCGGTGGCGCAGGCGGCGGGGGTGAAGGGGCCCTCGCTCTACAAGCATTTCGCCGACCGCGAGGCGCTGCTCACCGCCGTCGAAATCGCTGTGTTGCAGGAGCTGGAAGCCATCCTTCGGCGCGACACCAAGGGCCGGACGGCAGTACAGCGTCTGCGCTCGATGGCGCATGTCTATCGCCGCTTCGCGCTCGAGGCGCCGCACCGCTATGGCATGGTCTATCGCAAGAACGCTGGCGACGATCCGGCGCTGGCGGCGGCCTGCCTGTTCTCGGCGAAACCGCTGTTCGAGGAGCTCGAGGCCGCCAGGGTGAGCCCGCAGCAGGTGCTTGCCCTAGCGCGAACTTTGGTCGCGTTCCTCCACGGCTTCGTCTCGATGCAGATCGCCGAAGCGTTTCGGCTCGGCGGCAGCGTCGACGAGGCGTTCGACGCGGGGCTGGAGACGATCATCGGGGGGATCGCTTAGGCGGAATGCATCTCGCCGGAGGTGACGGCCGCTTCGCGGCCCCTGGACCGGCGATCGTAGTTGAGACGCAGCAGCTCGATGACGTCGGCCACATCGGCGTCGGAGGCGATGCGCCGGGCGGCCGGCCCCATCTTGTTGGGGAAGATCGGGTGGTAGGTGATGCGGCCCTCGGCGGCGAGCGCCACCCAGGTGTCTTCATCGAAGAAGAAGTGCGCGACGGCATTGCCGTGTAGGTGCCCGAACTCCTTCTTGCCGAGCACGAAGCTCCATTCGCCGCGGCTGCCGGTGGCGGCGGTGACGCCCGGCCACGAGGTCACTTCGGCGGTGATACGGTCATGGGCAGAACGGGTTTCGGTCATGGAATGTGCTCTCCTGTTTTGCCGAGGCTACAACCTCAAGTTCAGTTGAGGTCAAGAGGCGAGATCGCGCGGGCCGGTGAGACTCCGGCCCGCGCATGGGATCGAGGCAGCCCTACTCCGCCGCCTTCGCATCGAGGTCGAGGAAGCCGCCGGACTGGCGGACCCACAATTGCGAATAGTGGCCCTCGCGGGCCAGCAACTCGGCGTGGGTCCCCTCCTCGACGATCTTACCGGCCTCGAGCACCACCAGCCGGTCCATCGCCGCGATCGTCGAGAGCCGGTGGGCGATGGCGATCACGGTCTTGCCCTGCATGAGCGTCGTCAGCTGCTCCTGGATCGCCGCCTCGACCTCGCTGTCGAGGGCGGACGTCGCCTCGTCCAGCACCAGGATCGGGGCGTTCTTCAGCAGCACCCGGGCGATGGCGACGCGCTGCCGCTGCCCGCCCGAGAGCTTGACGCCGCGCTCGCCGACCTGCGCGTCGTAGCCGGTGCGCCCGCGCAGGTCCTGGAGACCGGCGATGACGTCGGCCACTTTCGCCTGCTCGGCGGCCAGGATCATCTCGTCGTCGGTCGCGCTCTGGCGGCCGTACTTGATGTTCTCGCGGATCGAGCGATGCAGCAGCGAGGTGTCCTGGCTGACCAGACCAACCGCCGCCCGGACACTCTCCTGCGACACGCGCCGGACGTCCTGGCCGTCGATGCGGATCGACCCGCCTTCGACGTCGAAGAGCCTGAGCAGCAGGTTGACCAACGTCGACTTGCCGGCGCCGGAGCGTCCGACCAGACCGACCTTTTCCCCCGGACGGATCTCAAGGGAGAAGTCCTCCATCACCGTCCCCTGCTTGCCGCGCCAATAGTTGAAGGTGACGGCATCGAAAACGATGCCGCCCTGCTCGACCTTCAGCGCCGGTGCCCCCGGGGCATCGAGCATGGCGATGGGCTGGGCGATGGTGTCCATCGAGTCCTTCACGGTGCCGATCTGGCGGAAGATGTTGGAGCCGATATCGAGGATCCAACCGGACATGTTCATGATCTGCAGCGCGAACGGGATGGCGGTGGCGACCGCCGCAGCACTGAGCGTGCCGGCATTCCGGCCGGCCAGCGCCAGCCAGGTGATCGAGATCACCAGTGCCGCGTTGAGCAGGAACAGCACCGACCACATGTAGGTGAAGACCCGCATCAGCCTCTGGAACTCGACCGTGTGGTCGATCACCGAATCCGACACGTATTTGTC
>JANXSI010000381.1 GCA_025352765.1 Devosia sp.
CTGACTGGGAAGCCGAGTGCTTCGTCAACGCCGCTGGCAATCTGGGCCAGTGGAACTTCCCGGATGGTGCATAATGGGTGAGACCATCGTGATCGTTCTCGGCGCCGACCAGTTCACGGTCGGCGCGATGAACCTCGGCCAGCTCGAACTGGCCATGCCGGTCATCCAGAGCTTGTCCCGCGCCGACGACGGCCTATCCCAGGTCAGCAAGCTGCTCGACGTAGTGCAGATCGGCCTGATGGAGAGCTATCCGGACGTCGATGTGCGCAAGTGCACTGCGACGCTCGACGAGTTGAAGACGGCCCTTTCGGGCCTGATGCAGATCAGCGGCTTTGAGACCAAGGCCGTCGCACCGGGGGAAGCCCCGGCGAGGGTGAAGTCGACCTCAAGGCGATCCGCCAAAAGCTGATGGGGGACGGCGGCTACACGCCGTCCCAAATCCGCCTCTTCACCCTCGCCGACGTCAATGAGCTTTACGACTGGTGGTCATTCAGCCCGCCGCTTCGGGTCATTGCCATGGGCATTGGCGTTGCCTTGGGGCTTGAGCCGCCAAAGGGGCAAGAAAAAGCGACCGCGCCTTCAGCCAATCCAAGCGCCGCGCAGCTTCGGCAGCAGTTCCCGGGCGGCCTTATGCGCGGCTAGGCTTGGAACTTTCGACCACCCGCGTCCAAGCCGAAAACTGGGGTTTGCCGAATTTTCGGCACACCCTGGCCAGGGTCACGCTACTCATCGTTCGCCGCAGCGGTCAGGTTTTCTAGAGGGAGCCTGGCAAGCAGGTTTGCTGCAAAGTGAGGGTCGTTTAGGCGAAAAACGAACGGAGCAGCGCGCCCCTCTTTGAAGACCTCGATTCCGTCAGAGAGAAGGGTTGTTGCAATAATCTTGTTGTACGGAATCCTAACGGCCTCACCTCTCCCGATAAAATAGAGGTTCTGGGAGCACACGGCCAAATCGCCTGTATCCACAAGATCGAGGTGGACATCGCTGACTGAGTGGCCACGATGCGTGCCGGCTCGGTAGTACACGCCCTTGGCCACACGAAATGAGACACCGCGACTGCTCCCCGTGTGACTGGAGTGGCGCTTAAACTTGAAGTGTCTCGTCAGGACAAAGTTCCAGATCACCTGCTCGTTCTTTTGTAGTCGAATAGGGTTCGTACCACTTATGCTTGTCGACGGGAGTTTGCCCCCGTCTAAAGCGGCAATGACGGTCTGAGCAGATTTTTGATGTTGGGCAGTGCACTCGGCGTGGGCGCGCTTAAAAAAGCCGGCAGAGCGACCACAGTACGGGCAGCGAGCCATTTTCGGTCCTTTCGTCTTGTTGGTCAAAAGCCGTCGCATGAGCCCGGCGGCTACGGTGAGCGCTCGGCTTAGCCGTACTGGGCGGCAAATGTCTGGTCGCTCATCACTAGGAAAAGAATGCCTTCGATGAACCCGACAATCGCGGGGATCAGGGTTAGGCAAAAAAGAAGGTAGAGCACCCCCCACCCGGTCTGGCCGAGATAGAACTTGTGAATGCCCAGGCCGCCGAGCAGGAGCGCAAAGAGTGCTGCGGCAATGCGGCTTCGACCGCTAACAGTCGTCGCGAAACCGCCCGTTGGCGCCATCTGTCGGACCCCACAGTTCGGGCATATTTCGGCTCTGGCAGAAATCTGCGTCCCGCATTCAAAACAGAATTTCTTCCCGTCGGTGCGACTGCCAAAGTTAGGCTCGGCAGCGGCCCTCGCTGGCGGATCTTTCTGCCGCCTTCTCCGACTAAGAACGATAGCCAAGACCACCAACACTATAAGCGCGATAGGCAGAAGCTGGATGGCGTAGTCCCCCAGGCCGCCCAACTGCCCGGTCGTCATCGAAGTTCCGGTACGCTGAACCGTAGTGCTCGTGGCCATTAAGCGCCCCCCTCAAAAAGGCTGGAACAGTAGGCCAGCAAAGGAAAATTGTCATGAGCGGCGAAAGCGATGTCAACGTAAAATTTGGCGCGAGCCTTGAGGCGTTCATCGCCGGCGTTGCGCAGGTGAAGGAAAAAATCGAGGGGCTGACGGGCCCGATCAACGAGCTGCGCGAGAACCTTGCGGGCATTGGCGAGGCTGTTCTTGTCGCGTTTGCGGTGGAGAAAGTCTGGGAATTTGCGGAGGGCAT
>JANXSI010000397.1 GCA_025352765.1 Devosia sp.
CGCCGAGGCGGTTCTGCGGGCGATGTCCTTGACGACGCGTTTCGCGCGGCTTGTCATGATTGTCGGGCACGGCGCAAGTGTCACCAACAATGCCCACGCAAGCGCGCTGCATTGCGGAGCCTGCGGCGGCTATTCGGGTGACGTCAACGCCCGTTTGCTCGCTGCGCTCCTCAACGACCAGGAGGTCAGGACGGGACTGGCAAGGAGCGGGATCGTCATCCCAGCGGACACGCTCTTCATCGCGGCGCTGCACGACACGACGACCGACGAGGTCACGCTCTTTAGCGAGGACGGTCCTTCCGCAACTCGCGAGGCCGATATCGCCCAGGCGGTCACCTGGCTCACAGCTGCCGGCAAGCTTGCCCGCTGCGAACGGGCGCTTCGGCTGCCGCGGGCGGGACAGGAACGGGCCATCGCTCGGCGGAGCCGCGACTGGTCCGAGACGCGGCCCGAATGGGCGCTCGCCGGCTGCAAGGCGTTCATCGCTGCGCCTCGGGCGCGCACCGCGGGGCGGAGTCTTGAGGGGCGCGCGTTCCTGCACGACTACGACTGGACGAAAGACAAGAGCTTCGGCGTTCTCGAGCTCATTCTGACGGCGCCGGTGGTGGTGGCCAGCTGGATCAGCCTGCAATATTATGGCTCAACGGTGGCGCCCGAGGTTTTCGGAAGTGGCAACAAGCTGCTCCACAACGTCACGGGCGGCATCGGAGTCGTCGAGGGCAATGGCGGGCTCCTGAGGGGCGGCCTTCCCTGGCAATCGGTCCATGACGGCAAGGACTACGCGCATGAACCGCTCCGACTTTCAGTCTGCGTCGAGGCGCCCCGCGACGCGATAACCGAAATTCTGAGCCGCCACGACAACGTGCGCGCATTGTTTGACAACGGCTGGCTGCAACTCTTCGCTCTGGACGAACAGGGGAAAATGGCCTGGCGCTACGCAAAGGGCCTTCGGTGGACGGGGATGAGCGATGGCGCCGACCGATCCGCGGTCGCGCAGGTTGCAGGCTGAGCGATGGGCCTGGAAACTCCGAACCATAACTTTTCAAGGGCGGCAGAATCACGCCTCGCCATGTCACACCTGAGCAGGCTGGAATCGGAGTCCATTCACATTCTGCGGGAAGCGGCAGCGAACGCCACCAACCCGGTCATGCTGTTTTCGGCAGGCAAGGACTCGACCGTTATGGCGCACCTAGCCCTGCGCGCGTTCTTTCCTGGCAAGCCGCCGTTTCCGCTTCTGCATGTGGATTCAACCTGGGAGTTCAAGTCGCTGCTCGAGTTCCGTGACGCCTTCGCCCGCGACAATGGACTTGAGCTTGTCGTCTTTGCCAATGAAGCGGGCCGCCGGCAGGGACTCAACCCGTTTGATCATGGCGAGCACTACACCCGCATCATGCGGACCGAGGCACTGAAGGCGGCACTGGATGCGGGTGGCTACGACTTCATTTTTGGTGGAGCGCGACGCGACGAAGAAAAGTCGAGAGCCAAAGAGCGCATCTTTTCGATCCGCAGTGCAAGCCATGGCTGGAACCCACGGCAGCAGAGGCCCGAGCTCTGGACCCTCTTCAACACCCGGATTTCGCGAGGTCAGACGGTTCGCGTTTTCCCCCTCTCCAACTGGACCGAGAACGATATTCTTGCCTATGCGCTCTGGCGCGAGATCGACTTGGCGACGCTTTACTTCGCCAGGCCTCGACCTGTCGTCGAGCGCGGCGGTTCCTTGGTGGTTGTCGATGACGAAGCCCGCATGAGATTTGTCAGCGACGAAAAGCCGGTTGTCCGATCCGTGCGCTTCAGGACGCTCGGCTGTTGGCCAGTCACAGGTGCGATCCTTTCCGAGGCGGCGGATCTGGAGAACGTTGTCCTTGAAACGCACGCGTCGATGACCTCGGAGCGACAAGGCCGCATCAACGACGGCGAAGAGGGAGGCTCGCTCGAGCGCAAGAAGCAGGAGGGATATTTCTAGTGCCTCGCCAGCTTGCAAGACCATACCAAGACGTTCCTGCGGTGCTGACCTCGATGCACGGCAAGGAGCGCGTCATCGCGCCGATCTTGCGAGACGAACTCGGTCTGAACATTGAGGTTGCGACGGACGTGGATACCGACCAGTTCGGCACCTTTAGTCGCGAGGTCGAGCGCAAGGGCTCCCAACTCGATGCTGCGAGGGCCAAGATCGGCGCCGGCTTCGACTACGCAAGACAGGTAAACGTTGGGTTCGCGAGCGAGGGCAGCTTCGGACCGCATCCTTACATCCCCTATGTAGCGATGGGACGCGAACTGGTTTTGCTGGTCGATCGTGCGAGCGGATTTGAACTAACCGGATACGACGAGACCCTGGAGACGAATTTCGCTCAGGCTGTCGTGCGGTCGACTGACTGCGCTTTGGCTTTTGCGGACCGCGCGGGTTTTCCTGAACACGGTTTGATCGTCATGGGTTGTCGGGAGGAGAAGCCCGCTCCTGAGCGCGCGCTGAACAAGGACGTTGCTAGCGCAGCCCAGCTCGAAGCAGCGGTAGAGCAGGCCATTGGGCTGTGCGGGTCGGCCTTCGTCGAGACCGACATGCGGGCACACCGCAATCCGACCCGTATGATCGCTATTGCCCGCGCCACTAGAGATTTGGTGCGTCGATTCCATTGCCGCTGCCCAAACTGCGACCAGCCGGGGTTCGACGTGGTCGATCGGCTTGCTGGTCTCCCCTGCGCCTGGTGCGGCAGGCAGACGAGCGTCGTCCTGGCAGAGGTTCTAGCTTGCCGGTCGTGTGGGCACTCGGAGAAGCGATCGGTGGCGGCAGCCACGGTGGCCGATCCCGGCCAGTGCAGCAACTGCAACCCTTAGCCAGCGACACGCCTGTGGCTCACACGACAGGAGATCTTCCAATGCGGGAGTGCTCAACCTCAGGCGCCCGGCGGGGTAGTGATGGCCCTGCAGGCGAGTCTTTTCGCCCTCAGTTGATCCGCGTTCGTCACGGTAAACGAAGAGAGCCGTCAGGCGGGAAGAGCGGGTCGCCGTGCGCTTGAAGCGGACCACGAGAGTCCGGCGGCAGCCAGTGTCATCACGATGCCGAAGACGGCATAGGTGGCAAAGCCCGCTCGGATGCCCCACCCCTGAGCCAATGCCGACATCAGGAAGGGAAACACGAAGGCGCCGATGCCCCCGCCGGTGGCGGCAAAGCCGATTGCCTGGCTTTGGGCGTTCGGAAAGCAGTTGCCCAGAATGGTGATGACGGCGGGGTAGAAGATTGAACAGCCCAAACCCGACAAAAGGACCAATCCCATTGCCAGAGACTGCGTGAAGGGCTCCGTCGCGGCAAAGCTGAGCAAGCTGAGCGCGGCAATGGCGACCGTTGCCAGGGCCGAGAAGCCCAGCAGCACGACGTCCTGACGCGGCCCGTGATAGAGCAGCGGCACGCCAAATCGGCCAGCCAGCAACCCGCCCCAGAACAGCGAAACGAGCAGCGCGCTCTGCGACACCGGATAGTCGAATGCGGCGACGAAGTATTGAGCCACCCAGTTCGACACGCCCAGTTCGACTCCGACATAGAAGAACAGTGCCAGAAACGACAGGTAGTATCCCGGATGGGTGCTGATGCGCTGGGCGACGGCCCCGGACTCGGTGACGGAGGTGTCTGCCGGCAGGCGCATCGGCATCAGCAGGAACAGAACGGCGAGCGCGGCAAACACGCCCGACATGCCGCGATAGACCGCTATCCAGTTGAAACCCGTTTGAAGGAGACCGGCCAGCGCCAGCGGACCAAGGATTGCCCCGACGGCGAAAGCGCCGTGCATCAGATTCATCGGGCGTCCGGTCTTGGCGGTGTCGAGCCGCAGGGTCGTCCAGTTGACCGTCATTTCGACGAACCCCTGCCCCACACCGATCAGCGCAGCCAGCAGGATGTTGGTCGACGGATCGGGGGTGGCCGCGAAGAACAAGAGCCCCAGCGCCGAAATCGACAGGCCGGTCACGACGGTCCGCCTTGGCCCCAGGAGGCGGATCGCATAGCCGCCAACGAAGGTGAAGCTGAAATAGGCGATGGCATTGGCGGCCAGTACCAGACCGGCCACGAAATAGCTCCAGCCAAAGCTGTCGAGGATCTTGGGCAGGGCGGCGCCGATGATGGTCATCGACATCCCAAAGATGATGAAGACAGCGAAAAGGGCGGCAAACAGGCCACGATGCCGAGGGTCTACGATGGACATGAGTGCTGCTGTTTCCGGTGCAGAAGAGCTGTGGCTGCGGCTTCTAACCCGACATTGTCCAAGTGCTCCAGAGCTTAACGGCAAGGTCCACCGAATTGACCGGCGGAACAGGGACTTTTGTCCAGATCGGTGTCCGCGGTCGCGAGACCGCGCAACTGGGGCCGCAGACCTTGCTGCATTCAAACTCTCGCGAAGAATAGTCACATGTCCGTCTACAAGCGTCACGGCGCGGCGACCTACTGGTCGGCACGGGCGCAGCCGATCGTCGGCCCATCGCTCCCGCCACGGCCAACCGCACGATGACAGAGCCGCTGCGTAAGGTGCTCCTGCGCGCAGCCCGCGTCTGGAAAGTAAGGGTCGGAGACGTGGCCTGGCGCCAGAATATGCTCAGGGAGCCCAAAGAGCGGGTCCGGGAGGCAAGCCAAGACGAAGAAAGCGCAATCATGGCCCAGCTCGAGCGAGGCCATGATGATGCGGTGCGCTTCGCCTTGCTCAGTGCGTGCCGGCGCAAAAAGATCGTTGCCCTCGAATGAACATCGGTGGATTTTTCGGGTCGCCAGTTCGAGGTGATCGGTAAGGGCAGCAAGCGCCGGACGATCCCGATGAGTGATGCTATCTATGGACTGCTGTGGTCGTTGCGCGGTCAGCACGAACGGTTCGTCTTCAGTTTCGTCGCGCAGAAGAAACGTCGCGAGTGGAAACAGGTACGGGGCCGACGCTACCCGATCAAGGCCGACCGGCTATCACGCGTCCTCCGTCAAGCCGGCCAGGATGCCGGAGTTGGCAACTTTCATCTTCACGATACCCGGCACACGGTTGCCACCCGGACGCTACGGCAGTCGAACATGAGGATGGTGCAGAACCTGCTCGGTCACGAGGGCGTTTCGACGACCGCGAAGTACGCTCACGCCCTAGCGGAAGACATCCGCGCAGCGCTTAACGCGATAAGTCCCACTGGCACCGATAAAGAGCCCGCTAACAATTTGGATAAAAAAGGGTAAGTTCGGCTGACCGAGGGTGTCCCCCAGACAAATGCGCTACCAGGCTGCGCTACACCCCGACTGTGCGGATGCCCTATAGAACCGCACCTTTGGGGGCAAAAGGCGATTCTGGGGCAAGGCGAATGAAAGCCGAAAGAACTTCTGCCGAGGCCGCTTTGCGAAAGTGCGCTGCCGGGAGAGTCGGGGCGCGCCGCCAGTGTTCATTTCCAAACTGCCGTAATATGGGCGAACCTTCGAGGCAAAGGGGATTCGGCCGTCAGGACGCGCTCCAGAACTTGCGTCCAGCTGCCAAGGCGGCGAGGAAGCTCGGCTTTGTGTGCGGAGAGACCGGCTCTGAGACCATCCCAGGCCCCGCGTAAGTTGGGGGGAAAGTGAATATGGATCGCGTCCCCAAAGTGACGATCGGGATCGCCACGTACAATTCGGCGGGGACGATCGTGCGTGCGGTGAAGTCCGCCCTCGACCTCGACTGGCCGAACCTTGATATTCTTGTGATCGACGACGCCTCCACCGACGGCACCCTCGAGTTGGTGCGAGCGATCAAGGCGACGAGTGCAGGCATCCGCTTCATCGAGCATTCAACGAACATGGGTATCTCAGGGACGCGAAACCATCTGGTGGGCGCAGCCGACGGCGAGTTCGTCGCCTTCCTGGACCATGACGACTACGCGCACCGCGACCGGATCCGCGGTCAGATGGGCGCCCTGTTGGCGGCAGAAGCAAGATGCCCGTCCCGGCCTGTTGCATGCTTCGCCTCTCGAAACGTCATTGGGCTCGATGGCGTCAGCAGGTACGTTCCAGCGATGGCAGCCGATGGACGGCCGGCATTTGGCGAAGGGGTGGCGGCCGCAATGCTGACAGGCGAACGGTCACGAGACTACGAGGTTGGCCGCACCGGCAGCACGACGATGTTGGCGCGAAAGTCGACATTCGAGATTGCGGCCCCCTATGATCCTGCAATCCGGCGACACGAAGATCTCGATTGGACAATCAGTCTGCTCGTGGCGGGCGGGGCCGTGATCGGGACCGCCGAGGCGCTTGTTGACCAATATCTCACTGAAACCGGGGACAAGACGCCGGAGATCGTGCTTCAGTCCGCCACCACCCTGATCGAAAAATGGCGGACACTGTTGGTAGCGCAGCACGCCTACACAGCCGCCCGCCTGCGATGCTCGGTGGAGTATCTGAAACGCCGCGGCCCCCGGTGGAAGCTGGCGGCGAACCTGACCCTTCTGCTCCTTATCAGGCCTGGCGCCGTGTCGCGGCACTTCACACTGCCCGCGGGTCTGCGTGGAAAGGCGCGTTAGGACGTGGTCGACCCATACGCGTGTTTCTTCACGGTCTTTACTCCGACCTACAACCGGGCCCATACGATCGAGCGGACGTATCGCAGCCTGATGGCGCAAACGGACCGTGACTTCGAGTGGCTGGTCGTCGACGACGGTTCGACCGACGGGACAGAAGAACTGGTCGCGGGTTGGCTGCAAGCGTCGCCTTTTCCCATTCGATATTTTCGTTTGTCCCATGCCGGAAAGCACATCGCCCACAACTTCGCGGTCGGCGAGGCGCGAGGGCAGTTCACCATTTCACTCGACTCCGACGACGAGCTCAAGCCAGACGCGCTCGAAATCTTCCGAACGCTCTGGACTGACGTTCCAGAGGCGGAACGCAGGCGTTTTTCGGGGATCTGCTGTCTCGCGGAGGACCAGCATGGCAACCTCGTGGGCAATCTGTTCCCGGCGTCGCCCCTCGATACGACAGAACTGATGTTGCGGGGCAGGCTCAAGGTCACGGGCGACAAACTCTTCTGCCGCCGGACCGAGGTCCTCCGGGAATTTCTCTTCCCGGACGTCCAACTGACTTACGTACCCGAGTCGTTCATCGCCTTGCGGATGGACCGGCGCTACATGGTCCGCTACGTCAACCTGATCGTGTTGAGGTATTGGGTCGCGCATGGCCTGGGCCAGATCACCTCCTCGACCAATTTTGACTGGCTCGCTCCGGGCCGTGCCCTGTTTTCAAAAGTCGCACTGCATGAGCAGGCCGGTCACTTCGGCACCGCACCGCGATACGTCTTCAATTTTGCGCTCAACTACGTCCGGTATTCGCTTCACGCGCGAACCAGCGTCTGGCGGCAGAGGGGCGTCGCCAAGAGCGCGCTGGCAGCGACCCTGTGGCTTGCTGCCATCCCGGGCGGTATTTACCTCTGGCGACGCGACCTGTACCGAAACAGCAAGAGGTCCGCGTGAACGTGCCTCACTTCTAGAATGGGGCTGGCGGTGACGGGCGGGCGCGATGGGGAGAACGAGGCGGACGAACGGCCGGGCCTCCGTGTCGTGGTTTGCGCCATCATGAAGAACGAGGAGCCTTACATCCTCGAATGGGTGGCCTACTACCGGTTGCTCGGCTTCGACATCATGGTCGCCGATAATGGCGGCGAGGATGGGACCTCGGCCCTGCTGTCGCGGCTCGATGGAGCCGGCGTCATTCGCCGCCTAGACTTCACCTGGAAGAGTTCACAGGTGCAAATTCCTGCCTACAGGGCGATGCTCAGGTATGCGCGCCGGCTCGGTTACGAATTCGCTGGGTTTCTGGACGCCGACGAGTTCTTCACGCCGCAGTTTCCAATAGAGTCACTCTGTGACGGCCTCGGAGCAAAATTCATTGGCGACCAGTTCGCCGGGACTGGCGCCTCGCAACTGAGCTATTTCTGGACCTGCTTTGGCAGCACGGAGGCGCGGCCGCGCCAGTCCGAACTCGTCCTCGAACGCTTCAGGACTTATGGTGGTCCGGATGACTGTGGGTTGCGGTACAAAAGCTTCGTGCGGATTGCCAAGATGTTTGGCTGGCGGAACCTGCTTTATCTGGGCCCACCGATTCTTACTCCGCACAGCTTTCCAACCGGTCGGAAATGGCTCGTCGACGGCGTCAAGCGCGGGGCACGTTCGCCATCGCCATCATACAAGACGGGCAGGATCCTGCATTTCCCGGTGAAAAGTGCCGAGGAATTTCACGAGCGCCGTGCATCACGCGGAACCTCGATCGGATCTCCGTACAAGTATGATCAATCCTACTTCCAACGGCACGATCACACGCGTCACTGCGCGGAGGTAAGCCCCCTTGCTCTGGAGGCACTTCGCAATGAAGTCGCCCGCGTGACGTCCCTCGCGAACCGGGCGCGGGAGCAGACGACCGTGCAAGGCCGGGAGGCACGTTCCCTCGCTCGCGGGGTAAACCTGCGTCCTATTGCGATCTTTAAACAGAGGTTGTTCGCCGCTCTACGGCGCTACGAGCAGCGCCGACGGCGCTAGCTACGGACTTTGCCCGGCTACTCGCGGGCGCGTTCGAGCAGGCGCTTGCACTCGAGCAGATCGTGCAGGACGGTCTGGAGGCGCTGGCGGTCGGTCTCGTTCAGGGAGAAGGACGCCCCAAGATTTGCGGGGGGCTCGAGCCGATCGCTGCTGGTCTCGATGCCGGGTTCGACGAAGCTGTCGTCGGTCTCGATGTCGTCGTCGCCTGGGGGGGGCAGCGCCGGCATGATGCCGCCATTGCCGACGGCCGCGACGTAGCGGGCGCCCTGATCCTTGAGAATCTTCTGCACGCCCTTGATGGTGAAACCCTGATCGTAGAGCAGGTGCCGGATGCCCTTGAGCAGCAGCACGTCTTCGGGGCGATAGTAGCGGCGGCCACCGCCGCGCTTCAGCGGCTTGATGGTAGCAAAACGCGTCTCCCAGAACCGCAGCACATGCTGGGGGAGATCGAGTTCTTCGGCAGCTTCAGAGATCGTACGGAACGCGTCGGGGGACTTCTCCACGCCGAATCCTTTCGCGAGAAAGGCTTATTTTACAGCGCGAACCATAGATTTGTTGATCTTGGATTTCAACACGTTGCTGGGTTTGAACACCAGAACCTGGCGCGGCAGGATCGGCACTTCCTCGCCGGTCTTGGGGTTGCGTCCAACCCGTTGATTCTTGGAGCGGACCTGGAACGAGCCGAAGGACGAGAGCTTGACGTTTTCGCCCGAAACCAGCGCATCGCCGATCAGCGCGAGAAAGCGTTCCACCAGTTCTGCCGACTCGGTCCGGGACAACCCGACCGACTCATAAACGGCCTCAGCGAGGTCCGCACGCGTGACTGTTTTTTGAGCCATGCCCTCTCCGTTCCGCAACGCGGGCCTCATGCCCCGGTCAGCGACCCAGCCCCGGGAGCTGAAACACTAACCCCCTGATGCAATTAAGGCAACCGCTGCCACAATGAGTCTGCGTCAGGCCGTCTCGCCTGCCGGAAGCGGCACGAGCGGGCGTTCAGTCGCCCCGACGCGGGCGCTCGAGCAAGACGATGGCGTTGTCGCGATAAGTCGCCAGCGTCCGCTGGGCAAAGCCGAGACGGCGGGCGAGCCGGAGCGAAGGCTCGTTGCCCGGATCGATGATGGCGGTCAGCCGATCGCCGGTGCCGTGGGCCTCGGCCCAGGCGAGGCAGGCGCGCATGGCCTCCTCTGCGAGCCCCTGCCCATGGAAGGCGGGCAGCAGAGCCCACCCGGTCTCCATCGTCCCCTCGATCGAGGGCGTCATATTCCGATGCAGGTCGTGGAAGCCGCACTCCCCGGCAAGGGCCCCGGTGGCCTTGTCTTCGATGGCGAAGAACCCAAATCCCAGATGGTGCCAGATGCCGGCCTGGCGAAGAAAGCGTGACCAACTCACTTCGCGGCTCATCGGCTCGCCGCCGATGAAGCGAACGACGGTTGAGTCGGCCCACATCGCCGCGTAGGCTTCGAAGTCGCCGGCCCGATGCGGGCGGAGCGTGAGCCGAGCGGTTTTGATCGTCGGGAGCTGGGTCACCAGCGGATCAGCGAGGCGCCCCAGGTGAAACCGCCACCCATGGCCTCTATCATCACCAGGTCGCCGCGCTTGATGCGGCCGTCGGTAACGGCCTCGGTCAGCGCCAGCGGCACCGAGGCGGCCGAGGTGTTGGCATGACGGTCGACGGTGACGATGACCTTCTCAGGCGGAATGTGGAGCTTTTCGCCGGCCCCCTGGATGATGCGGAGGTTCGCCTGGTGTGGCACGAACCAGTCGAGATCCTTGACGGTATAGCCGGTGCGGCTCAGCACGTTCTCGACCACGTCGGTGATCTTGCCGACGGCGTGACGGAAGACTTCCTTGCCCTCCATGTGGACATGGCCGACCGTCTGCGTGGTCGACGGGCCGCCATCGACATAGAGCTTGTCCCAGAAATGGCCGTCGGAGCGGAGCGAGGAGGCAAGGATGCCGCGCTCGCCATCACCGCCGAGTTCGACCACCACGGCCCCTGCCCCATCGCCGAATAGCACGCAGGTGGTGCGGTCGGTCCAGTCGAGGATGCGCGAATTGGTTTCGGCGCCGATGACCAGCGCGCGCTTTGCCATGCCGTTCTTGAGGTAAGAATCGGCGGTGACCATGGCGTAGACGAAACCCGAGCACACGGCCTGGATGTCGAAAGCAAAGCCGTGGTGCATGCCGAGCTTGTTCTGCACCAGCGTCGCGGTCGCCGGATAGGTGTAGTCGGGCGTCGTGGTGCCGACGATGATCAGGTCGATGTCGTCAGGCGACAGGCGCGCATTGTCTAGGGCGCGGCGGGCGGCGTGGACGGCGAGGTCGGAGGTGAACTCCCCCTCGGCCGCGATATGGCGCTGCTTGATGCCGACGCGCTGCTGAATCCACTCGTCGGACGTATCGATGGTTTTTGCCAACTCGTCATTGGTGACGATACGGTCCGGCAGATAGCCTCCGACGCCACGTACAATCGACCGCAAATCACTCACGCGGGTTTCGCCTCTCTGTCGGTTGGAAGCGGCGCAGGGACCTCGGGGAACGCCGGGAAGCGCTGCATGCCTTCGGAAATCTTGTCGATCAGCCGGCTGCGGGCCATCTCGTAGGC
>JANXSI010000404.1 GCA_025352765.1 Devosia sp.
GGCGCGCAGCGCATCGAGCGGCGGGGTGTCGAGCGGGGTGAAGGCGTCGGGCGTCAGCCCGGCATTGCGGTTGAGGCTGGCCTTGCCGGCCTCGACCTTCAGGATCACGTCGGGATCGAAGCCGATCATCGAATAGCGGCCGCGCGTCGCCCCGTCCTGCACGCTCTCGAGCAGGAACGTGTTCTGCCGCCCCTCTGAAAGCTTCAGATACGCTCCGATGGGCGTCTCGAGGTCGGCGACGACCCGGCGGAACACGATCTGGGCGCGACCGGCGTCGTAGGCGGCCGCAAAGCTGTCGAAACTCTCGACCGCCATCGCATCACTGCGCCGGTGTGAGGTTGAGCAGGGCGCTCAACGCTTGCTGGTTGATCTTGAGCCCCGCCTCGTCGCGCAGCCCGGTGATGAACTCGGCGTAGAGCGCGTCACGCGTCGAGTTTGTCAGGAAGTCGGTGACGTTCTTGTCGGGCGCGCCGGTCGCCGGCGTGACGTCGGTGACATGGTAGATCAGATAGTCGCCGTCGCCATCGACCGCCGAGCCATGGCTGTCGGCGCCCGACGCGAAGATCTGGCTTGCCACCTGCTGGTTGAGCACAGCCGTCTTGTCGCCGTCGCGGGTGATCGGCGACGACACCGTCGCGAACTGGTTGCCGGCGGCGGCGACGTCGGCAAAGCTCTTGCCGCCATCGAGGTCGGCGAGGATCTTCTTGACCTCGGCCTTGAGCGCGGCGTCGGTCTTCTCGTTGGTCCAGGCGGTGGTCACCGCGTCCTTGACCTCGGCCAGCGTCTGGTCGCGGGCCGGGTCGACCTTGCTCAGGTCGAACCAAACATTGTTGGTGCTCGAGATGGTGACGGTCGGGGCGAGCTTGCCCGCAGTCGCCGCAAAGATCGCCGTTGCCACCTTGGTGCGGTTCTCGGCCGCAAGGTCGGTGACCGCCGAGAGTTCTTCGCCGGCGGCCGTGACGGTGAGCGTCTTGACCGGCAGTTTGAAGCGGTCGGCGATTTCCTTGATCGGCTTCAGACCGGCGCGAAGCGACTCGATCTGGTCCTGGATTTCGGCGTAGGCGGCCTTGGCCTTGGTCAGCGCCAGGGTCTTGGCGATGGCGGGCTTCGCCTCCTCGTAGCTGGTCTGGCCGCCGGCCTCGATCTTGGTGACGCCGACGACGCGCTTGCTGCCGATGCCGGCGATGATGGTGTAGTCGCCTTCCTTGGCGAGCCTGAAGGCCGCGTCGGCGAGCGTCGGATCCTGGACGTCCGCCTTGGTCATCAGGCCGAAATCGGTCGCCGTCAGGCCCGAGGCCTTGACCGCGTCAGCAAAGCTCACGCCCGCGTCGTGCTGCTGCTGGAAGAATGTCGCCTTGGCGTCGTCGGGCAGGGTAACCTGCTGGATCTGGCGCTTTTCGACCTTCACCAGCGACGCCTTGGTGGCCTCGTACTGGGCCTTCATCTCGTCTTCCGTCGGCTGGTAGTCGGGGGCCGTCGCAAGGCTGTCCGAGGTCATCGCCAGCACGTCGACGGTGCGGGTTTCCTTGGTGCGGAATTCTGTTTGGTGGTCGGCGAGGTATTTCGTCAGGTCGGCGTCGGTCGGCGTGCCGATATCGGGCAGGCTGGTCGCGCTCAGCGTGAAATACTCGACGGTCCGGGTGTCGTTGCGGTAGCGCTGCAACAGCGTTTCGGCAGCCTTGGGCAGTGCCGAGCCGGCAAACAGCCCCATGGCAATCTGCTGGCGGCGTGCGGCGCGGGCCTGGAGCTCGAAATACTCGGCTTCGGTGAAGCCGTTCTGCTGCAAGACCTGCTGGAAATTGGCGCGATCGAAGGTCCCGAGCGTATTTGCAAAGCTCGGATCGTCACGCACCAGCTTGGCGAGGCGCGCGTCCGACACGCCGATACCCTGGCTGAGCGCGAACTGGTTGATCGCCGAATCCGACGCCAGCTTGCCGATCACGGCGCTCGGGATACCCAGCTGCAGGGCCTGCTCGGCCGTGGGCGTCTGCCCGGTCTGCTGCGCATACTGCGCCAGCTGCTGCTGATAGGTGCGCTGGAACTGTGTGGTGGTGATGTCTTCGTTGCCGACCCGCGCCAGCGTGTTCGACCCTAGGTCCAGCAGCACGTTGGAAATACCGAAGCCGGCAAGGCCGATCAGCAGCAAGCCGCCCAGGATCTTGCCCGCCCAGGTCGAGGCAAAGCGGCGCATCAGGTTCATCATGGGCGAGTAAATCCAGGCGGTGACGTTGTGATCGGAAGGGGTTATGGCAAACTCAACGCCAGAAGCAAGGATTTCTCGCCAAGTGACACAGACCATCACGCCGCTGATCGCCGGCAACTGGAAGATGAACGGGCTGCGCCAGTCGCTGCTGGAAGTCGAAAAGCTGGCCGCGAAACTGACCGCGGGCGAGCCGCCGCGCTGCACCGTGGCGCTCTGCCCCCCGGCAACTCTGATCAACGCCATGAACCGGATCGCGGCGCCGGCCGGCATCGTGCTGGGCGGTCAGGACTGCTCGGCCGAGGCCTCCGGAGCCCACACCGGCGATCTTTCGGCGCCGATGCTGGCTGATGCCGGGGCACAAATGGTCATCGTCGGACACTCCGAACGCCGCGCCGACCATGGCGAAACCGACGAAATGGTGCGCCAGAAGGCGATCGCGGCGCTCACCAGCGGGCTGACGCCGATCATCTGCGTGGGCGAGACGCGGGCCCAGCGAGAGGCCGGGGAGGCCGACGCGGTGGTGTCCCGGCAACTCGCGGCATCGGTTCCGGACCAGGCGGCCGAGCATGACGTGGTCATCGCCTATGAGCCCGTCTGGGCCATCGGCACCGGCCTCACGCCGACGTCGGCGGATATCGCGCAAATGCACAAGAGCTTGCGCGATCAGCTGATTTCGCGATTCGGCGGGCGCGGCGAGGGGATGCGGCTGCTCTATGGCGGCTCGCTCAAACCCGGCAACGCCAAGGAAATCCTCGCCATCGCCAACGTCAATGGCGGGCTCGTCGGCGGCGCCAGCCTCTTGGCGGATGACTTCACTGCCATTATCTGGGCGGTGTAATACCCCGAGCCGGTCGCAATAACGGCGCAACCGGCTGGCAATTCATGGATGTCACGTGTATGACGCGCCGCGATCCACAGGCACGTCTCGGCGTGCGCTGACCAAACACACCGGCGACGCGGCACGCGCGCCACACCAAACCGGCGGGGGCCAACCTCGCCAAGCGATAGACTGAGAAAGCCCGTCCGTAATGGAAAATGTCCTCCTCGTCGCATATTTGCTGATCGTCCTTGCGCTGATCGCCGTGATCCTGCTGCAGCGGTCGGAAGGTGGCGGCCTCGGCATGGGCGGCAATGCCGGCGGCCTGATGACGGTGCGCGGTTCGGCCAATCTTCTGACCCGCACCACGGCGATTCTCGCGGCGCTGTTCTTCGCCACGGCGATCGGCCTCACGGTTCTGGCCGAGCTCAATCGCGGCACCGACAACATCCTCGATCAGGCGGCGACGCCCAATGGCGCGGCCCCCTCAACGGTCCTCGATGCGCTGTCGCAGCTGCAGGGCGATACGTCGGCCAGCGCGCCGACCGCGTCGTCGGCCCTCGCCGACCCCGGCCTCGCCTTGCCGACAACCACCTCGGCCTCTTCTTCGGCGTCCGAAGCGCCACCCGCCAGCAGCGCGGCCCCCGAGGCCAGCAGCGCGGCACCGAGCAGCGCAACGGCCGCACCCAGCAGCGCCGCACCGGCTCCGAGCAGCGCCTCGGCCCAGTAACAGCGGTTCGATCCGCAGACTACCGGAAGGGGATGGCAACATCCCCTTCTTCTTTTTTGGATTGCCGCTGTGGGCGCAGCGCCAAGCCTCTTCCGAATCACAAGCACGCGCCCATAAGGTGAAAGCCCATGGCTCGGTACGTTTTCATCACCGGTGGCGTGGTTTCCTCATTGGGCAAAGGTCTCGCGTCCGCGGCGCTCGGCGCCGTGCTTCAGGCGCGTGGCTATAAAGTCCGGTTACGGAAA
>JANXSI010000408.1 GCA_025352765.1 Devosia sp.
CCCATCAGGCCGAACTCGACCCAGTCGTCCTCGTCGACGTCGGACGGCAGGGTGAAACTCTGCGGCAGCACATCGTAGCTGTCGCAGGTCGGGCCCCAGACGGTGAAGTCTTCAAAGTTGCCGTCGTTGTCGTGGAGGCGCGGGCCGCGCCAGACGCGGACCGGTGGGGTGAAGTGCATGAACTTCACTTCCATCAGCGCGCCATAGGCGCCGTCGTTGAGGTAGACCGAGACGCCGCCGCGCTGGTGTTTGACGCGGAGCAGCAGCGAGGTCGACGAGGTCACGAGGGCGCGGCCGGGCTCGATGATCAGTTCCGGGCGGGTGTTGCCGAAATTGTCCTTGAGCGCGGTGTGGATGGTGTCGAAGTAGTAGTCCATCGGCGGCGCTTCGCTGGTCGGGTAGGGGGCCGGATAGCCACCGCCGATGTTGAGGCGCTTGAGCTCGATGCCGCTTTCTTCCGCGATCTTGGCGGCGGCGGCGATGTGGCGCTCATAGGCGTAGGCGTCCTCGCACTGGCTGCCGACGTGGAAGCAGAGCGAAGGGGTGTAGCCCATCTGATCGACGAGGCTGACGATTTCGGCCGCGCCGTCCTGCATGACGCCGAACTTGATGCCGAAATCGTAGGATTTAAGCGCCTTGCCGGCCTTGAAGCGGGTGGTGACCTCGATGTCGCGCGACGGCGACACCACCGATGCGAGCTGGTCGAGTTGCTGCGGGTGATCGATGGTGAACGAGCGAATGCCGAATTCTTCGTAGGCGCGGGCGATCTCGCGCTTGGACTTGATCGGGTTGTTGTAGTGCATGACGGCGCCCGGCGCGAATTCGCGCACCAGCTCCATCTCGGTGTTCGACGCCACGTCGAAGGCCTTGAGGCCCTCGGTGTGCAACTGCTTGATGATGTGCGGCGAGGGGTTGCACTTGACCGCATAGGTCAACAGACCGTCAAAACCCTTGCGGAACACTTTTACTGCCCGGTGGAATTCCTTCTCCGAGAACAGGAAACTCGGATAATCCGGCGCCTCGGCCGCGATCAGCGCGGAGGTATTGGCATAGACCGTGCGGTCATGCACCGGCGTGTGCAGCTGGATGGCGTCGTCGGCTTCGGAAGCAGTCATGGGGGAAGATCCCTTTCGGCGTCGGAGGGATGGGCAAAACGCGGCCCGATATAGGGACGTTCCCCCCCTCGCACAACGTCATATTTGGTCCGGCTTGGTCCAATCGGGGTGATCCGATTTGATGCGGTCGCTTCCGACCGGATCAAAGGGGGCTCGACCGGACAATGATGGGTTCTTGGAGAGCTTACAAAAGCGTAAGGCGCTTACCACAAAGGTGCCGGAATCTGGGCGTTCCGGTGGCCTCCCGCAGGCAGCCGCAGCGCCCGCGTAACATGACTTTCGTGGAGATGTCCCCCGTGTCGCAGCGTCAGATGATCTTTGGTGTGTCGGGTCTTGCGATCCTCGCCGTGGTGGCCGGAGCGCTCTGGCTGACCAACACCGAGCAACCGGCCAATGCGCTGGCGGCACCGCCGGCGGCGGTCGCCGCGGCGCCCGAGCCGGTGCGCGAACTGCCCAAATCGCAGGCCGAGGTGCAGCTGAGCTTTGCGCCGCTGGTCAAGACCGTGACCCCGGCCGTGGTCAATGTCTATGCCACCAAGACCGAGCAGGGCTTCCAGTCGCCGTTCGCCAACGACCCGTTCTTTTCGCGGCTGTTCGGCGGCGGCGACATGTTCCAGAGCCGGCCGCAGACCAGCCAGTCGCTCGGCTCGGGGGTGATTGTCGACCCCAAGGGGGTGATCGTCACCAATTCGCACGTCGTCAACGGCGCCGATTCGATCCACATCGCGCTGAGCGGCGGGCGCGAATATCCGGTGAAGCTGCTGCTCGATGACCCGAAGTCGGACCTCGCGGTGCTGCAGATCGACAATACCGGGGGTAAGACGTTCCCGGCGCTGAGCTTTGCCAATTCCGACAGCCTGCAGGTGGGCGACCTGGTGCTCGCCATCGGCAATCCGTTCGGGGTGGGGCAGACGGTGACCAGCGGCATCGTCTCGGCGCTGGCGCGGACCGGCGTCGAGACCGGCAATTTCGACTATTTCATCCAGACCGATGCGGCGATCAATCCGGGCAATTCGGGCGGCGCGCTGGTCGACCTCGAGGGCAAGCTCGTCGGCATCAACACGGCGATCTTCACCCGCTCGGGCGGCTCGGTCGGCATCGGCTTTGCCATCCCCGCCAATATGGCGCGGACCGTCGCCGAGGCCGGGCAGAAGGGCGGGCCGATCGTCCGGCCGTGGTTCGGGGCGCAACTTCAGGAGGTCACCACCGATATTGCCGACAGCCTCTCGATCGACCCGCCGCACGGCGCGCTGATCACCGACGTTGCCCCCGACAGTCCGGCGGCGAAGGCGGGGCTCAAGTCGGGCGATGCGATCATCAAGATCGACGGTGTCGACGTCGATGCGCCGCAGGGGTTCGATTTCCGCTTCGCCACCAAGGACCTCGGCAGCAGCACCAGCCTCACCTATGTCCGGGGTGGCCGGACGGCCGATGCCACGGTCGCCGTGGTCCCGGCGCCCGCCGCTTCGGCCGACCAGAGCGGAACGATCGCCGGCAATACGCGGTTCTCGGGCACCAGCGTGAGCGTGCTGACGCCCGCGGTGGCGCAGGACATGAACCTGCCGTTCGACAGCAAGGGCGTGGTGGTCACTGCCGTGGCCTCGGGCTCGCCGGCCGAGCAGATGGGTCTGCTCAAGGGCGACATCATCGTGGCGATCAACGGCCGGCAGATCAGCGATGTGGGGACGTTCCAGCGGCTGGTCTCGACGCGGACCGATGGATGGCAGATTGTGCTGCAGCGCAACGGACAGGTGATCCGGTCCTATATCAGCGGATAAACCAACGGGTTAGGCAGCGGGTTTAGTATGGCCGATCTCTTCGCGGTTGAGACTGACGAGCCGGCCGACAGCCCGCTCGCCGACCGGCTGCGCCCAAAAACCCTCGACGAGGTGATCGGCCAGCGGCACCTGCTCGGTCCCGACGGCACGCTGCGGCGGATGATCGCCTCGGGCCGGCTCGGCTCGCTGATCCTGTGGGGGCCGCCGGGGACGGGCAAGACCACCATCGCGCGGCTGCTGGCGGATGAAGTCGGCTACCGGTTCAAGCAGATTTCGGCGGTGTTCTCGGGCGTCGCGGATTTGAAGAAGGTGTTCGAGGAAGCCCGCTTCGAGCGGATGAGCGGGCACAAGACACTGCTGTTCGTCGACGAAATCCACCGCTTCAACCGCGCCCAGCAGGACGGCTTCCTGCCGGTGATGGAGGACGGAACGGTGGTGCTGGTGGG
>JANXSI010000417.1 GCA_025352765.1 Devosia sp.
GCAGCGATCCGCTTCCACGATATCGGGCTGCAGGCGGCCACGGGACCCGACGGCGAGATCGGCTGGGAGGTCTGGGTCGGCGGCGGTCTCGGCCGCACGCCGATGGTCGCCAAGCAGATCCGGCCGTTCGTCTCCAATGTGGACCTGCTCGCCTACCTAGAGAGCATCTTGCGGGTCTACAATCGCTACGGCCGCCGGGACAACAAGTACAAGGCGCGCATCAAGATCCTCGTGCACGAGACCGGGATCGACACCATCCGCGCCGAGGTCGAGGAAGAGTTCGCGCACGTCAAGGGCGGCGTGCTGACGCTGCCGCAGACCGAACTCGACCGCATTTCGGCGTATTTCGCGCCGCCCGATTTCGAGCGCGCCAATGCCACGCATGTCGACATCGCCAAGGAAAAAATCATCGACCCCGCCTATGGCGAATGGCTCGACCGGAACCTCCATTCGCACCGGCAGCCGGGCTATGTGTCGGTGACGATTTCGCTGAAGCCGATCGGCGGGGCGCCGGGCGATGCGACGGACGCGCAGATGGACGCGGTCGCCGATCTCGCCGAGCGGTTCTCGTTCGACGAGCTGCGGGTGACGCATGAGCAGAACCTCGTTCTGCCGCATGTACGGATCAGCGATCTGCGCGAGGTCTACAACGGCCTCGTCGCGGCGGGACTTGCGACGGGCAATGCCGGGCTCATCACCGACATGATCACCTGCCCGGGCATGGACTTCTGCGCGCTGGCGACAGCGCGGTCGATCCCGATCGCTCAGGAAATCTCGAAGCGTTTTGCGGCCACCGAGCGGCAGCGCGAGATCGGTGATCTGAAGATCAAGATCTCGGGCTGCATCAATGCCTGCGGCCACCACCATGTCGGCCACATCGGCATTCTCGGGCTCGAAAAGAAGGGCATCGAGAACTACCAGATCACCATCGGCGGCGATGCCACCGAGCATGCTTCGGTGGGCGGGACTCTCGGCCACGGCTTTGCCGCCGAAGAGGTGCCCGACGCCATCGAGCGGCTGGTCGACACCTATATCGCGCGGCGCGAGAGCGCGGACGAGCCGTTCATTGTGGCGTATCGCCGGCTGGGCGACGCGCCGTTCAAGGAGGCGCTGTATGGGGTCGCTTGAGATGAGCGGAGTGCTTGTGCCGGGTCTCCTTCCCCCCTTGAGGGGGAAGGTGCCCAAAGGGCGGATGAGGGGTTCGTTCCGCTTGCTCAATGCTTGGGGTGAGAACCCCTCATCCGTCTCGCGCTGCGCGCGATCCACCTTCTCCCTCAAGGGGAGAAGGGAAGGGGTGCGGACTTCGGGTTTGGTTAGGGGGGCCGCTCCCTCCGCCGCCTACCGGCGGCACCTCTCCCGCTTCGCAGGGGCGGACGACGCTAAGGCCGCGGGTTTCGATCATGGCCGCTAATCTCGCCTTCGCGCCACCCAAGAAGGACAAGCTCAGGTCCCTCGGGATCATGGCGCTTAACGGCATGTTCGACGAGATGGACGGCGTGTCGGTGCTGCGGCAGGCGGTCGAGGAGCTGCTCAAGAACGACGTGGCGATCGTCTCCTCGTTCGGTGCCGACAGCGCGGTGCTGCTGCACATGGTGGCCGAGGTCGACAAGACGCTGCCGGTCTACTTCCTCGAAACCGGCAAGCATTTTCCCGAAACGCTGCGCTATGTGGAAACCCTGCAGGCGCATCTGGGCCTGTCCAATGTGCGCTGGCTCCGGCCGGACCCCAAGGACCTGCTGCGGTTCGATCCGAATGGCGACCTCTGGGAAACCGACCCCGACAGCTGCTGCCATATCCGCAAGACCGAGCCGCTCGATGCCGAAATCGCGCAGCTCGGCGGCTGGGTGACCGGCCGCAAGCGCTACCAGACGGCCGAGCGGGGCGTCCTGCCGCATTTCGAGCTGACCAGCGACGACCGCATCAAGGTCAATCCGCTGGCCTATTTCGGCGATGCCGACGTCAACGCCTACAAGATCGCCCACGGGTTGCCCGAGCACCCGCTCTTCGCTAAGGGCTACAAGTCGATCGGCTGTGCCCCGTGCACGACGATCGTCGCCGAGGGCGAAGACCCGCGCGCCGGTCGTTGGCGCGGACTCAACAAGAAAGAGTGCGGCATCCATTTCGATTTCAATGGAGCGATCGCAAAGCCGGTGGCCGCGATGGACAAAAATCTCTTCAAGGACGGCGCCTTTATCGCCGACCCGTTCCGCCCCTGGGAAGAGGGCGACGACCCGGCAACGGTGCGCTACACCCATATTCCGGCGGCGGTCTTCCTCGCCAACCGCGACGCGGTACTGGCCAATCCGCATCCCAACGGGTTGCTGATCGCGCCGGCCAGCAAGGTCGAGGATCTCGCCGCGGACCTCGCGCGATTTGCCTCGGTCGCCATCAGCTTTCCAGGCTTCACCGACGGGCGGGGCTACTCCAGCGCCCGTCTGGTGGTCGAACGCTACAAGTTTGGCGGCGAGGTGCGGGCGGTCGGCGACGTGCTGATGGACCAGATCACGCTGATGCAGCGTTGCGGCATCAACGCCTTCGTCGTCACCCATGCGGCGACGCGCACGGCGCTCGAAACAGGCCATTTGACGACGGTCAATCTGTTCTACCAGCCGGTTGGTACGACTGAAGTTCCGGTAGGAACCCGGCCGTTTTTGCGGAAAGCTGTGAGCGAGACGGTGTAGGCAGGGACCCCCACCCTCGGTCCCTCCCCTCAAGGGGGAGGGAGGCGGCGTGGCCGGTCCTTGGAATTCTCCGCGACATCGAGGTCGCGGTTCTGTCGCCTCCCTCCCCCTTGAGGGGAGGGATTGAGGGTGGGGGTATGGACCTCCCGTGAACGTATCGAGTGTGGAATGTCGAATCTGATCGAAACCGACGTGGTCATCATCGGCGCGGGCCCCGTGGGCCTGTTTGCCGTGTTCGAGCTCGGGCTGCTCGATCTCAAATGCCATGTGATCGACATTCTCGACCGGCCGGGCGGACAGTGCGCCGAGCTCTATCCGGAAAAGCCGATCTACGACATCCCGGGCTTTCCGGTGGTGACCGGCCAGGAGCTGGTCGACAATCTGATGAAGCAGATCGCGCCGTTCGGGGCGCAATTCCATTTCAGCCAGATCGTCAACACGCTGCAGAAGCAGCCCGACGGGCGGTTCCTCTTGACGACTGACGCCGACACGACCTTCCTCGCCAAAGTGGTGGTGATTGCCGCCGGCGGCGGTTCGTTCCAGGCCAAGCGCCCGCCGGTCGAAGGGATCGAGGCGTATGAGGGCAAATCGGTCTTCTACGCGGTGCGCAAGATCGACGACTTCCGCGACCAGGACGTGGTGATCGTCGGGGGCGGCGACAGTGCCCTCGACTGGACGCTGAATTTGCAGCCGATCGCCCATTCGGTGACGCTGGTGCACCGGCGCGATGCGTTCAAGGCGGCGCCGGCCTCGGTCAACCGCATGAAGGAACTGGTGATGGCGGGGAAGATCAACTTCCTGCTCGGCCAGATTTCGAAACTCGACGGCGACAACGGCCAGCTCACAGCGGTGCACCTGGCGATGGAATCGGGCGAGGCGACGGTGCCGGCAACCCGCATGCTGCCGTTCTTCGGCCTCACCATCAAGCTCGGGCCGGTGGCCGAGTGGGGGCTGCAGCTCGAAGAGAGCGTGCTCAAGGTCGATACCGAGAAGTTCCAGACCTCGGAACCGGGGATCTTCGCCATTGGCGACATCAATTCCTATGCCGGCAAGCTGAAGCTGATCCTCTCGGGTTTCCACGAGGCGGCGCTCATGGCGCAGGCGGCCAAGCACCACATCGATCCGACCGGAAGAATCGTGTTCCAGTACACGACGTCGAGCACGAAGCTGCAGAAGAAGCTGGGGGTGGCGTGAGCTTCTCCCCCCTCCCAACCTCCCCCACAAGGGGGGAGCTGCCCCTCTGTGTTCGCGGCACAATGGTGCCTCGCGTGCGCCGGCTCGCATGAAAATCCTCGTCACCGATCAGGCCGGCGAGGTGCACGAGCTCGAGGGGCTCGACGGCTGGCGGGCCATGGAAGTGATCCGCGACTGGGGCCTTAACATCAAGGCCGAGTGCGGTGGCGCCTGCACCTGCGCCACCTGCCATGTGTGGGTGGACCCCGACTGGTATGGCCTCTTGCCGGTGGCGAGCCACGACGAAGAAGATCTGATCTTTTCGACCCTCGACCAGAAACCGACCTCGCGGCTGAGCTGCCAGATCATTCTGAACGACGCGCTCGATGGCCTCAAGCTGACGCTGGCGCCGAGCGCAGCCAAGGATGCGGGCTAAGCGGCGAGCGCCATCAGGCGCCGACCAGACACCGAAGCCGCTGAGGCATGGCGCCGCCGGGCCCGGGTCGAACGGCGCAGCACTCCACCAGGTGAGCAGTTTCGGTCCGGATCAGCGGTTCGTTAACCCGATCTGGGCAGACTGGGGACAGCGTCGCCCTTTGCACATTCGGAATTTCACATGCCCGCAAGTTGCGACGGCTGCCGTTCCGGCGCCCCGTTTCCTGTTTCCTTCACGATGGCGTTTCAGCCAATCGTCGACGTCGCCGCCGGGTCGATCTGGGGCTATGAGGCACTGGTGCGGGGACTCAACGGCGAAGGGGCGGGCGAGGTGCTCGCTGCCGTCACCGAGGAGAACCGCTACCGGTTCGACCAGGCGTGCCGGGTAAAGGCCATCGAACTCGCTGGCGCGCAGATGCCACAGGGCTCGCGCGCGAAGCTGTCGATCAATTTCATGCCGAACGCGGTCTATGAGCCAGCGGCCTGCATCCGCGCCTCGCTGGCGGCGGCGGCGCGGGTCGATTTCGATCCGACGCGACTGATGTTCGAGTTCACCGAGAACGAAGAGGTGAGCGACCCCGCTCACGTCCAGAACATCATCGCGAGCTACCAGGCGATGGGCTTTACCACGGCGCTCGACGATTTCGGCGCCGGCCATGCCGGCCTCGCGCTGCTGGCGCGGTTCCAGCCGGACCTGATCAAGCTCGACATGGAGCTGATCCGGGGCATCTCAACCTCGGCGGCCCGTCGGGCGATTGTCCGGGGGATAGTGGGGATCGCCGCGGAGCTGGGCGTGCTGGTGCTGGCCGAGGGCGTCGAGACCGAGGCCGAGCTGCTCAGCGTGCGGGCTGCGGGCATCCGGCTGGTGCAGGGCTATTTCTTCGCCCGGCCGGAGATCGAGACGTTCCGGCGCGCCGACGAGATCGCCGTGCTCGGGGCGCTGCGCGCAACGGCCTAGCACAGCCGCCCGCCATTTAGTTTCCGTTCAGGGCAGGGCGACTATTTCGCCCGGCATCGATCGCGGGGGGCGTTCCGCGAGAGACTTGAATGGACTTCTATACGATTTTCAAACTGCTGCATGTGCTGACGGCCCTCGCCTGGGTCGGCGGTGGCATGACGCTGCTGGCCGCGAGCCTCATGGCGTCGCGCGCCTCGGATACGGCCGGGCTGTTCGCCGGGCTCGACATCATGAACCTGCTGGGCAAGACCTGGTTCATCCCGACCTCGTTCCTCACGGTCATCTTCGGTGCGATGACGGCGACGTTCGGCGGATTGTGGGGCGAGCCCTGGGTGATGATCGGCCTTCTGGGCTTCGTTTCGACCTTTTTGACGGGCCTGTTGCTGCTCGAGCCAACCGGGCGCAAGATCGGCGCGATGATCGGGGCCGGACGCACCGAGGAGGCTGTGGCCACGGGACGGCGTCTGCTGACGATCGGCAAATTCGACTACACCGTCATGGTGGTGGTCATCATCGACATGGTGCTGAAGCCGGGCCTTGCCGATGTGGCGATCCTCGCCGTGATGGCAGCGCTGGTGGTTTGCGGCGCTGCGCTCTTCCTCGGGCCGCTGTTCGGGCGGTCTCCAGCCGCTCCGGCCTCGGCCTGAGGGCGACCCCGCCTGCGACGAAGTTCAGGCGAGACGATTGTGGGATCGGCTCGCCTGATGAGGGCTTCAAAGACGCGGGCGGGGTCGCAACCTATTCGGCAGCGATCTTGAGCTGCTGCGGGGCGGCGAAACGGCCGACATAGGCCGTGAACTTGTTGACCCAGCCCTGCAGGAACGCGCGGGTCTTGTCGTCGGTGACGAGGGAATTGTCGTCGATGAGACCGGGCTTCATGGTGAAGTAGATCTCCGGCTGGCCCATCAGGTGGATGTCGAGCACGCTGGCGATCGAGCGCAGATGCGATTGCGCAACGGCGGTGCCGATGGCCCCCGGGGTGGCGCCGACGACGGCGCCGGGCTTGCCGGCCCAGACGCTCTGGCCATAGGGCCGCGACGGCCAGTCGATGGCGTTCTTGAGGACGCCCGGAATCGAGCGATTGAATTCGGGCGTCACGAACAGCACGCCGTCGGCCGCGACGATCTGCTCCTTCATCCGCGTCACCGGCTCGGGCGGGTTGTCCCACAGCGAGTCGTCGTAAAACGGCAGCGAGCCGATATCGATGTAGTCGAAGCTCAGCTTGCCGATGGCGAGCGTTTCGAGGGCGCGCGCGAACTTCATGTTGGTGGAATTGGCCTTGGTGCTGCCAACGAGGACGGCGATCTTGTACATGTGGGTGTACCGGTTCTTGTTTGTAACTGACACTCTAGATGTGCCTATCGGGCGAGGCTCGCAAGACGGAACAGCCCGGTTCCTAACGAACAGCTTGTTCACTGGTTGCGGAAACGATTGCGGAGCGCGCCGGTTTGGCTGATGCTGCGACTGACATCGGTTGGCCGGGGGGCATCATGGACTGGTATCTGGCTTTCAAGTTCCTGCACGTCGCGGCGGCGGTCATCTGGATCGGCGGCGCCTTCATCATGATCATGTTCGGCGTCAAAGCCGAGCGCAGCCGCAACGACGCCGAACTGGTGGGCGCCGTGCGGCAGGTCGCGTGGGCGGCGGAGCGGATCTATGTGCCGTCGAGCATGGCGACACTGGTGTTCGGGCTGATCGTCACGTGGCTCGGTGCTCTTTGGGCGGATCTCTGGGTGATCCTGGGCCTCGTCGGCGTGGCGGCGACCATCGGCATGGGCATCCTGGTGCTGACGCCGCGGGCCAAGAAGGCAGAGGCGGGATTTGCGGCCGGCGGGGCGACGCCTGCGGTCGTCGCCGTCAGCCGGGAATTGCTGACGATCGCCAAGTTCGATCTGGTGCTGCTGTTCACGGTCGTTGCCGATATGGTGCTGAAGCCGCAACTGTCGGACTGGGCGCTGCTGGTGGTGATGGCGATCATCCTCCTGGCGGCGGCGGCCCTTTGGCTGACGCCGGCGTTCCGCAAAGGGACCGCGGCGGCCTAGGGTTTTTCGGCGCTCTTGAGGACGTTGGCGAGTTCGGGGACGAAGTCGCGGACCATGGGCTGCGCTTCGGTGGTGAACGGGAGCGGCCGGACGACGCGCATGGCGGCGATGCCGACGCGCACGGTCATCAGGCCGTTGACGACCCCTTCGCCCAGTCGCTGCGACAGGCGCGCGGCGAGGCCCTGGCCGACCAGTTGCTCGACGACGCCATCGGTCAGCACCAGCCCGCCGGTGACGGCGAGGTGGCCGAGGATGGCGCCGATGAGCCGCCAGGTGCCCCAGAGGCCGGGACGGGCGCCGTAGAGCCGGGCAATGGCGCCGCCGAGCCGGACGCTTTCCCACACCACATAGGCGATATCGACGAGCGCGCGGGGCGAGATCGCCGTCACCAGGGCGACGCGGCGGGCGGAGGCGGCGGTGAGCGCCCGGGCCCGGGCGTCGAGCGGCGCCATCAGCGTGCGCTCTCCGAATTTCAGCAGCTCGCCGCCATCGAAGATCTGCACCTCGTCGGCCTTGAGGCGCGCCAGCGGCCGCGCCAAGTCAGGGCGGGCGGCGTAGATGGCGCGCAGCTCGCCGAGGACGGCGCCGGCGGATTTGAGGTTGTCGGAGGCGAGGGCGCTGGTCGCCTGCGTCTTGAGGTGGTCGAGGGTCCGCAGCCGCCAGAGCGAGGCGACTTCGCGGATGACGATCGCCACCAGGGCCACAAGGAACAGCCCGAGCACGGTCAAGCCGACCCAGCCGAGCCAGGGGTTGGTGGCGAACAAATTGCGGATCAAGGCGTCGAGCGCGAGACCGAGGCCGAGCGAGACGAGGAGGCTGGCCGTGCCCCACAGGATGCGCGCGAGCCAGCTGTGTCGGCGCGGCGGCAGGGGCAGGGTTTCGGGATCGGCCGCCGCATCGGACCAGGTCTCGACGATCGCGGGCGCGTCGACGATTTCGGTCGATGGGAAGGCGCGGGGGACGCGGATCGGGTCGGCCGCCTCGCCGGCGGCGTTGAGCGGGAAGGCGACAGGGCGTTTCATTTCAGCCAGTCCCCGATGAGGAAATCGAGCGCCCGGTCGAACCGGATATGCGGCAGGACCAGGGCGCCCTCGGCGTTGCGGTCGAGCTTCTGCGGCGGCAGAAAGCGCATGAAGTTGAGATCGACCGGGGTATCGTCTTCAAAAACTGAGTCCGGCGATGCGGGTAAGTCACCGGGAAACAAGGCGATTTCGGTCTTGCCGTCATAGGTGGTGCCGTCGAGCGACTCGCCCGGCTCGGGGGTGCCGATGATCACCTGCAGGGTCTCGCCATCCTGCTTGATGGTGCCCTCGCGGGTGGCGCGGACGGCGGCGAGGGCCACCGACGCGGTCTCGGCGCCGGCGAATTTGGCGCGGCGGGAGGCCCGAGCGACGAGGCGGTTGAGGATGGCCTCGAGCCGGTCGTGGCTCGAGTGGTGGAGGTGGTCGGCCTTAGTCGCGGCGAACAGGATCTTGTCGATGCGCCGCGACACCAGGCGCAGGAAGGGGTTGGTCTCGCCCTGGCGGAAGCAGGCGAGGATGTCGGTCAGCGCGGTCTCGAGATCGGCGACCGCAGCCGGACCAGCGTTGAGTGCCCGCAGCGCGTCGACGAGGACGATCTGACGGTCGAGGCGGGCGAAATGGTCGCGGAAGAACGGACGGACGACGATGTCCTTGTAGGCCTCGTAGCGGCGCTCCAGCATGGCGTAGAGACTGCCGTTGCGTGCGGTGGCCTGCGGCGCGTGCAGCGGCGCAAAGGTGAGGGCCGGGGTGCCTTCGAGATCGCCTGGCATCAGGAAGCGGCCCGGTGGCAGGGTGGAGAGGGCGTGGGCGTCGGCGCGGCTCGCCCTCAGGTAGGCGGTGAAGGTGCGGGCGAGAAGTTCGGCCTCGGGCTCGGTGGCGGGCTGCGTCGCGTCGACGGCGGCAATCGCGGCGAGGAACCCCGCGGCTTCGGGCGGCGCGCCCGGGCCCGCCGCACGGGCCAGCGCTCCGGCCGACCATTCGGCGTAACTCTGCGAGAGCAGCGGCAGGTCGAGCAGCCACTCGCCGGGGTAGTCGACGATGTCGAGATGCATGGTCGAGGGGCCGGCCCAGCCCGACAGCCAGCTCTGCGACTGGAATTTGAGCGTCAGCCGCAGCTGGCTGATGCGGCGGGTGGATTCGGGCCAGAACGGAGTCTTGCCGGTCAGCGCCTCGAGATGCTGCTCATAGGCGAAGCGGGGAATGCCGGCGTCCGGGGATTCCGCCAGTTGCGCGCCGATGAAGCGGCCGTCGGCCATGGCGGCAAAGCCGGGGAGGCGCCCACCGGTCAGCAGGTTGTGGATCAGCGCGGTGATGAAGATGGTCTTGCCGGCGCGGCTGAGCCCAGTCACGCCCAGCCGCAAGGTCGGGGTGAAGTTGCCGGTCGCGGCGTCGGCGAGATTGCTCAGCGCGATGCCGATCTCGTCGGTGATGGTGGTCGGCGCTTGCGGCATGGGGCCTCTGGGTCGAGCGGGAACGTAGGGTCTTGCGGGGAGATTGCAAGGTCGGCAGGGGCTGGAGCGCCCGCGTCCCGGCCATGCCGGCAAGCGGGCCGTCGGAACACAAGTGTACCGAAGCGGCACCATTACCGGGCCGTTTACCATCTTCGTGCGAGATGAGACCAGCGACCCGCAGGTGCGCGGTCTTTGGGGGCGAAAATGGCTGGACTGTTCGGAAACAAGCGGGCCGAGGCTGAGCAGCGCGAAGCGGCCCAGGCGGCCGAGCTGGCGCGGCTGCGCAGCATCGAGGAACTGGTCACGATCCTTGGCGCCAAGGCCGGCGTCGGCTTGTGGGATGCCATCCTGCACGATCGCGATGCGGTGGACCCCAAGAGCAAGTGGACCTGGTCGTCGGAGTTCCGCCGGCTGATGGGGTTCAGCGACGCCAAGGAATTTCCCGATCTCGTGACCTCATGGTCGGATCGGCTGCATCCCGAGGACGCCGCCGCCACCTTTGCGGCGTTCGGCGCCTCGCTCGACCCGCACAGCAAGGGCTACGACGTCACCTACCGGCTGAAGATGCGCGACGGCTCCTACCGCTGGTTCCGCGCCACGGGCGGCGCCGTGCACAACAATGGCGTCGTGCGCTGCTGTGGGTCGCTGGTCGACATCCACAACCAGAAGATGGCCGAGATCGAGCAGGCAAGAGCCGCTTCGAACACCGAAAAGATCGTCGCCACCATGGCCGATGCCCTCGGCCGCCTGGCGACGGGTGACCTGACGGGGCGGCTCACCGAGAGCTTTTCCGGCGAGGCCGATCGCGTGCGCGAGGCCTATAATCAGGCGATCGACCAGTTCATTTCGATCATCTCGCAATTGCGGGCCACATCGCGTGCCCTCAAGGCGGCAACCGGCGAAATCCTCACCGGCTCCAACGATCTGAGCGAGCGCACCACCAAGCAGGCGGCGACGATCGAGGAGACTTCCGCGGCGATGGAACAGCTGGCGGCGACCGTGGTCAGCAGCGCCAAAAAGGCGTCCGAGGCATCGGCCGGCACCGAGGCTGCCGCCAAGCTCGCCGGCGAGGGCGGCAAGGTGATGAACCAGGCCACCGACGCCATGGAGCGGATCACCTCGTCTTCGGCCAAGATCTCCAACATCATCGGTCTCATCGACGACGTGGCGTTCCAGACCAACCTTCTGGCGCTCAACGCGTCGGTCGAGGCTGCGCGCGCAGGG
>JANXSI010000423.1 GCA_025352765.1 Devosia sp.
GCCAAGAGCGGCTTTGCCACGGTCAATGCCCCGGTAGAAGTGGTCGAGCCCACTGGTGCCGAAACCATGGCCGTGCTGAAATTCGGCGACCGTGAAATTGTCGGGCGCTTCGGCCCCGACGAGGCACCCCGCATGGGCGAGGACATGCCGCTGGCCATCGACATGACCCGCGCCTGCCTGTTCGACCCGGCGACGCGCCGACTGATCTAGAGGGTTTTGAAATTCCTGAATTTGCCCGCTACCCCAGCCTTGTGGGGCGTGTCGTGTTCGTCACCGGTGGCGCCACCGGCATCGGTGCCGACATCGTTCGCGCCTTTGCGGCGCAAGGCGCAAAAGTCGCCTTCGTCGACATTCTCGATGCCGAGGGCCAGGCGCTCGCCAACGAGACGGGCGCCCTCTTCATCGATTGCGACGTCACCAACATCGACAAGCTGAAGCGCTCGATAGCCACGGCCGGCGAAAAGCTCGGCCCCATCGGCGTTCTCGTCAACAACGCCGCCAATGACGACCGGCACGCCATCGACGAGGTCGACGAGGACTACTGGGACCGCTCGCAGGCGATCAATCTGAAGCCGCAGTTCTTCGCCGCCCAGGCCGTCCGCGCCCAGATGCGCGGGCTGGGCGGCGGCTCGATCATCAATTTCTCCTCGATCGCCTGGCGCGGCGGCGCCGACAACATGGCCGCCTATGCCACCGCAAAAGCCGGCATCGTCGGTCTCACCCGGGCGCTCGGCCGCGGCTTCGGCAAGGACAACATCCGCGTCAACGCCATCGAGCCCGGCGCCGTGATCACCGAGCGGCAGAAGCGGCTGTGGTTCAAGGACCAGGACTCGATCGACCGCGTCGTCGCCGCCCAGGCCCTGCGCCGCGTGCTGCTCGGCGACGAAATCGCCCGCACGGTGCTGTTCCTTGCCTCCGACGACAGTGCCATGATCACCAAGCAGTCGATCACCGTCGACGCCGGTCTCAGATGACCGTCGCGCACGCAATCGGGGATTTTCGATGAAGCTCACGACCGGCCTCAATCCCTATGGCCTCACCTACACCCTCGGCATCCAGGCGATGGGGACGCCGCGCGCCAATCCCACCGGCGGCACCGGCCTCGAGGGCTTCATCGCCCTCACCCAGGAACTGGGCGGCAAGGCCATCGAGCTCTGGGAGGGCTGGCTGAAGCCGATGTCGGACGCCGAACTCGCCGCTTTGAAAGCCCGTCTCGATGCGCTCGGCTGGAAGCGCGTCCTGAGCTCGGGGCTGCAGCACGGCGACGTCGACTTCCTGATCCGCGCCGCCAAGGCCCTCGATGCGCAATACATCCGCTTCGCCCTGACCCCGATCCTCTGCGGCGACCGCGCCGCGGCCGGCCCCAAATGGCACGAGCTCGTCCACAGCGTGCACGACAAGCTCGAGCGCTACGCCCCCCTCGCCGCCGCCGCCGGCGTCACGCTGCTGATCGAGAACCATCAGGACTTCACCAGCCGCGAGCTGGTCAATTTCTGCGACGAATACGGCCCCCATGTCCGCATTGTCTTCGACATGGCCAACACCTTCCCGGTCGCCGAATCGCCGCTCGACTTTACCCGGGTGGTCGCCCCCTACGTCCGCCACTGCCATCTCAAGGACTACAATGTGCAGTTCACCGACGAGGGCATCCGCCTCGTCCGCTGCCCCTCCGGCGATGGCGCCGTGCCGTTCAAGCAGATGTTCGACATCCTCGCCCAGCACAATGACGAAATGATCGCCTGCATCGAGATCGGCGCGCTCGAGGCCCGCCACGTCAAGCTGCTCACCCCCGACTGGTGGCACGGCTATGCACCCAAGCCCGCCGAAGACCTCGCCGCGTGCCTCCTCGCCGCGCGCCGCAATCGCCTCGCCGACGACGCCGACTGGCGCACCCCATGGGAGCGCAATGCGGACCACGAACTCATCGATTACGAGCTGGGCCAGTACCGGCGCTCGGCAGAAAACCTAAAAGCCCTCGGGCTCATGTAATTTGGAGGCCGTCATGGCACAGGAACTTTCGGGCAAGATCGCGTTCGTCACCGGCTCCGGCCGCGGCCTCGGCAACGTCATGGCCAAAAAACTCGCCGCCCGCGGCGCCGACGTCATCGTCCACGACCTCAGCTGGGACGCCACCGGCCGCTTCGGCGAAGCCAGCAACTTGGGCGAAGTGGTCAAGCAGATCGAAGCCATGGGCGTCCGCTCGATGGGCGTCACCGGCAACATCGGCGATCGCGACGCCGTCCAGAACATGCGCCGCGAGATCGAGGAAAAGTTCGGCAATGTCGAGATCCTCGTCAATTGCGCCGGCGGCGACATCGGCGCCTCGGGCAACAAGCCCGAGCCCAACAACATCCTCGGCATCACCTACGAGGACCTGACCACCCTCACCAACAACAACCTCATCGGCACCATGCTGATGACCCAGGCGTTCGTGCCGCAGATGGTCAAGCGCCAGCACGGCATCGTCGTCAACATCGCCTCGGTCGCCGCCCATATCGGCGTTTCAGGCGGCGGCATCTACGCCACCCTCAAGGCCGCCGTCGTCCATTACACCCGCTGCCTCGCCGCCGAAGTGCAGGCCGATGGCGTGCGTGTCAACGCCGTGAGCCCCGGCCCGGCCAAGACCGCCCGCTTCCAGGCGACCCGCGTCGTCGACCCCGACAAGATGAACTCCAACAAGGTCTCGCTCGATCGTTACGCCGAGCCTGACGAGATCGCCGACGCGGTGGTGTTCCTCTGCAGCCCCGAGGCAAAATTCATGCATGGCCAGGTGCTGCGCGTCGATGGCGGGCTCGGCCTCTACGCCGGCTGATCGCCAGATGAACGACGTTCTGATCGTCTGGGGCGGCCTCGAACTGCACCAGCCGCGCGAGTGCTCTGAGATCGTCGCCAGGATGCTTCGCGAGGATGGCCTCAGCGTCGACATCACCGCCGACTACGGCGCCTTCGCCGAGCCGACGATCCGCGAGCGCAAGCTGGTGATCCCCAACATCACCGGCGATGCGCTCGACCGGGCGTCGGAGAAGAACCTCGTCGCCGCGGTGCGCGGCGGGGTTGGACTCGGCGGTCACCACGGGGCGCTCGCCACCTCGTTCCGCGACGCCTGGGACTTTCACTACATGACCGGCGTCCAGTGGGTGCAGCACCCCGGCGACATCCGCGACTATCGCGTCGACATCACCCGCCCCGACGATCCGGTAATGGCGGGCATCGAGAGCTTCGACTACCGCTCCGAGCAGTACTACGTGCTCTACGACCAGACCGTCGACGTCCTCGCCACCACCACCTTCGACGGCGTCCCCGATCCGATGGTCAGGGGCGTGACCGTCCCGGTGGTGTTCAAGCGGCAATTCGGGCAGGGCCGGATCTTCTATTCCTCGCTCGGCCACCAGGCGCATGAGTTCGAGCACCCCGCGATGCGCACCATCCTGAGACGCGGCCTCGGCTGGGCGGCGCGCGG
>JANXSI010000426.1 GCA_025352765.1 Devosia sp.
TCCCGGTGCGCCAAAGCTGTCCCGCATGTAGATCACCGACCAGTTGCGCAGGGCGCCCTCGAGCAGCGACGGGCCAAGGATGAACAGCACCAGCAGCATGATCGCCGCCGTCGGCAGGGCCAGGCGACGCACCACTTGGGCCGTGTGGGCGCGCGGCGGCGCCGGGTCGAGGCCCAGAGTGATGAAGAGGGCCGCCGGCACGAGGGGGATGGCGAGTAGTCCCAGATGAACCAGCGGCGACAGGCCAAGGCCTTCGGCGAACGTGCCGATCAGCGTCGCCAGCAGGTAGCCGATACTCCAGACGCCGTGGCAGGAGTTCATCACCCGCCGGTCCGATGCCGCCTCGACGCGGTCGGCTTCGATGTTCATGGCTATATTGGGCACAGCGTAGACAGCGCCGTAGAGAACGAAGAAGAGCCCCAGCAGCAGCGCCGACGGCATCGCGCCAAGCAACGCCGTGCCGACCGGAACAAGCGGCAACGAGGCGACGAGGACGCGCTTGGTGCCCAACACCTCGACCAACCGGCTTCCGAACAGGAAGACCAGGATCGCCCCAACCGGAAAGCCGAGAAAGGCGAGACCGAGCGTCGCCTTGTCGACGGCGAGGTCGTGCTGCAGGGCGGCAATGCGGGCGTAGATGCCACCCGAGCCGATCGCATGGATGAAGAAGACCGCCCGGATGCGGAATGCACGACTGAGAATCAGGAGGTCTCTCCAGCGGTCAGCGGGTCCATCAGCTGATGCACCCGATCGGCGCCGAGCCGCACCAGCTTGAGCAGCATGGCTCGTCGCCGGGCCGGCGGCAGCCCGGTGTCCACGGCCTGCCGCAGGATTTCGGCGCCGTGGCCGTCGGCAACGATCAGCCCCTCGTCGGCCGGGAAGATCCCGCCATCGAGCTCCGGCGGCTTGGCGAAATAGAAGCGGTCGCAATAGTCCTTGTAGTTGGGCCATTTGGCATCGACCCGGTAGTCGATGAGGCTCGACTTGATTTCGACGATCCAGATCTCGCCCTTGGGACCGACGCCCAGCACGTCGGCGCGGCGGCCATTGGCCAGCGGCACCTCGGCGAAGCAGCAGAAGTCGTAGGTCGCGCGAAGGAGCCGCATCACGCCGCGCTGCACCTTGAGGGCGGTCGGCGACTGCCTCAGATCGACGATCTGCGGCAGGGACGTCTCGCTCATTCCGCCGGCACCTCGTGCGTGACCGGCTTGCGGCCCAAGGCGCCCGCGGCAATGAAGCTGATGAGGGCCATCGGCAAGCCGACGCCGAATGACCAGTGGATGTCCCAGTGCTGGGCGATGAACCCGAGGATCGGCGGCGCGACGAGGAACGTAACGAACGAGGTCTGCGCCAGCGCAGCGACATTGAGCGCTGCCGGACGGTCGGTGCGCTGTGCCGCCGCCGACATGGCCAACGGGAAGATCGCACTGGTGCCGATGCCGAGCAGGGTAAAGCCGATAAGCGCGACCCAATAGACGGGCGCAAAGAAGACGAACAGCACGCCGATGCCGACGATGGTCAGCAGCACGCGCGCCACAAGCGTCGGCGAATAGCGCTCGACGAAGCCGTCGGCAAAAAAGCGCGTCACCGCTTGCGCACCGGCGCCCAGGGCAACGGCCATGGCGGCAAGGAACGGCCCCGAGGCGAAAACCTTGGTCATGAAGATCGCCGACCAGTCCATATAGGCGCCCTCCATCACCATGGCGGCGAGCGTGACGACGACAAGCACCATGATCCCCAGCGTCGGGGCGGCAAAGCGCGGCGCATCGTCGGTATTGCCGCCCGAGCGCATCGGCGCCGGATCGAATTTGCCGAGGAACACGAACACCCCGACCAAAGCGATCGGCACGATGATCCCCAGATGCACCTGTGGCGATATGCCGAGCTGGGCAACAAGCCCACCGAACAGCCCGGCGCTGAAGAAGCCGAGGCTCCAGAACCCGTGGGCCCGGTTCATTACCCGCCGGCCGATGAGATGCTCGGTCCGGTCGGCCTCGAGGTTGATGATGATCTCGATGCAGCCGATGGCAAGGCCCGCGGGGACCAGCAGGATGAAGAACATCACCGGATTGGGGGCGAACGAGGCGACGGCGTAGAACAGCGCCATCAGCGGGATCAGGCCCAGCAGCGCCCGGCGAAAGCCGATCTTTTCGAGCAGCGGCGTGGCCAGCGTCAGCGAGATCAGGGTGCCGACGGGGGTGCCGATCAGACCGAAGCCCAGAGCGCCCTCAGGCACGCCCATGGCATGCTGGATATCGGGCAGCCGTGGAAAGATGTTGCCCATCGAGAACGAATAGATCGCGAACGCCGCAAAGACCCGTCGTTGCGGGGCAAGATCGAGGCCGAAGCTCATGGAGTGTCTCGTCAAGGAACTGTTCGCGAGAGCTTTAATCGGCTGCAGCCGATGAAACAACCCTCGCGGCTAGACCTCGAACTGCTCCACTTGGTCGCCGCCGCTGATGACGTCGATGCCGCTGGCGAGGCGGCGGACGATCTCGATCCGCCGAAACGGGCCGGCGGTCGGGCCCGGTGCCTCGCGCGCCCCGTTGCGGCGGTCGGGACCGAAATAGGTGGTCGTTTGGTAGTAGACGAGTTGGCGCTCGACCTGCCTGGCGAGGCGCGCCCGCAGATCGCCGGCCACGAACGGCAGAGCGATCACATCGTCGAAGCCCATCTGCACGCAGGGACGGATGGTGGCGACCGATGGGTCGTGGGTGAAATAGATCAGCGGCGCGAAGCGGACCGTGGGATTGGACGCGTAGCGAACGGTCTCGGCGGTCGGCCTCAGCGCCTGGACATCCGGGACCGCGGCACAGAGAAAGAACAGCAGCGGCGTCGCCTCGGCGAGCCGTTCGGCCGACGACAGCCCGCGATAGCGCTCGACCCGCGCGAAGCCAAGCTCCCGCGCGAGATCCATGAGCAAGGCCCCGGCCCCGTCGCGAGGCCCGACCACAAGTGCTGAAGCGTTCAAAACGTCGTCCCCCGACGACAGGCATTCCCGCGCCGACCTTCCCACCGCGGGCTGAACACTCCGTTAAGGCGGACGGACGACCTTTCGACCGGTGAGGGAAGGCCTCACTCAAACAGGCTCACCAGTTCGAATTTGGTGACGTCGACGAGGCCGAGATCGGTGACGCGCAGTTGCGGGATCACCGGCAGCGCCAGGAACATGTGCTGCATCACCGCATTGTTGAGGGTGCAGCCGCAGTGCGCCATAGCGGCGATCAGGTGCTCGGATTTGCCGGCAACGATTTCGGCGCGCTCGTTGGACATCAGCCCGGCGATCGGCAATTCGATCAAGGCCAGTTCCCGGCCGTTGCTGACGACGATGATGCCGCCGCCGACGGCCTGCAGCCGGTTGGCGGCGAAGGCCATGTCGGCGTGGTTGGTGCCGACCACGATCATCTGGTGGCTGTCGTGGGCGACGGTCGAGGCCACGGCACAATCGACCTGGTAGCCGAAGCCCGAAACGAAGGCATTGACCACCTTGCCGGTGCCCTTGTGCCGCTCGATGACGGCGACCTGCGCGACATCG
>JANXSI010000459.1 GCA_025352765.1 Devosia sp.
GCCCCTGCCTCGAGTCTGCCGCTGCTTCACTCATGATTCCGACCGAATTGCCCAAGCCCACGATTTCACGCGGCAGGACTGGCCGCAAGAGATCAGGGGTAGAGGCGCTGCCGCGTCCACGGGGCAATCGAATCGGAACGGGTGAACCGGACACGGTCGTGCAGGCGGAATTCGCCGTCCTTCCAGTACTCGATCTCAAGCGGAATGACGCGGAAGCCGGACCAGTTGGGCGGCCGGCGCACCGGCTCGTCGCCGCCAATCGACGCCTTCAGCGCCTCGACGGCCTCGATCAAGTCGGTCTTGCGATCGAGCGGCCGCGACTGCTTGGAGGCCTGGGCGCCGATCTGGGACACCCGCGAGCGGGTGGCGAAATAGGCGTCGGCTTCGGCCGGGGCAACAGTCTCGACCGGCCCCCGCATCCGCACCTGCCGGCGCAGCGATTTCCAGTGAAACACCAGGCCGGCCTTGGGGTGCGCCTTCAGTTCTTCGCCTTTGCGGCTGTCAAAATTTGTGAAGAAGACGAGGCCGCGATGATCGCGAGCATTCATCAGCACCATGCGGACGTCGGGCAGCCCCCCGGCGTCAACCGTGGCGACCGCCATGGCGTGCGGATCGTTGGGCTCGCTTACCTTGGCTTCGGCAAACCACTCCTCGAACAGCGCGAAGGGATCGATGTCGCCCTTGTCGTCATCCTTGAAAAGGCGCTGGGACAGGGGGTTGGGCGTCGAGGTCGAGGTCATGGAAATGGTGCTCTGGGGGGCACCCGGCGGTCTGGACAAGCCGGGGGGGCGTCGCCATATAGATCGTGAAGAGGCGTGTTTTCAACCGCCGGTACGATTCGAAGGAACCCATGCGCGACCCATACACCGTGCTCGGGGTTTCTCGTTCTGTGAGCGAGAAGGACCTGAAGTCGGCTTATCGCAAGCTGGCCAAGGCCAATCACCCCGACCAGAACCCTGACGACCCCAAGGCGCAGTCGAAATTCGCCGAGATTTCGGCTGCCTATGATTTCCTGACCGACAAGGAAAAGCGCGGCGCATTCGACCGCGGCGAGATCGACGCCGATGGCTCGCCCAAATTCGCCGGCTTCGGCGGCGCCGGGATGGGCGCGGGCGGGGCGCGGCGCAGCGCGCAACAAGGCGCCGGAGCCGGGTTTTCGGCCGAGGACATCCTCAAGGAGTTCATGAGCGGCTTTGGCGGCGCGCAGCAGCGGACCGCTCGGCCGGGTGCAAACCCCTGGGCCGACCAATTCGCCGGCGGCACCGCCGGGCGCCAGCCCTCGATGAAGGGCGACGACGCCAACGTCACGCTCGCGGTCAGTCTCGAGGACGCCCACAAGGGCGGTTCGGTGCCGCTGAGGCTCCCGACCAACAAGATCGTCAGCGTCAAGCTGCCGGACAATGTCGAGGACGGCCAGCAGATCCGGCTCAAGGGCCAGGGCACGCCCTCCCCGATGGGCGGCGAGGCCGGCGATGCGCTGGTGACGGTCAAGTTCGAGCGGCACAAGCTGTTCCGCCGCGACGGCGCGGACCTCCGTGTCGACGTGCCGATCACGCTCTACGAGGCAGTTCTCGGCGGCAAGGTGCGGGTGCCGACGCTCGACGGCTCGGCGGAACTAACGCTGCCGGCCAACATCAACACCGCCAAGGCGCTGCGCCTCAAGGGCAAAGGCCTGCACGGCAACGGCGACCTCTATGCCAGCCTCAAGATCGTGCTGCCGGAAAATGGCGACCCCGATCTCGAGAGCCTGATGCGGTTCTGGCGCGACCAGAAGCCGTACAAGGTGCGCGACTAACCACGACTGGACCCCGCGATGGCGTTCGTTTCGATCACGCGCCTCCGGGTGCGGCGGTTCTGGTTCATGCCGGGATTTTTCCAGCTCGCGGCGCGGTCGCTGCAGCAGGCCGCGGCGGCGCCGGGCAATCTTCATGTCCGGGTGCTGCGCGACGCTAAGCTGACGTTCTGGACGGCGACCAGTTGGAGCTCCGAAGCGGCGATGAGGGCGTTCCTCGTCGCCGGCGCGCACGGCACGGCGATGCACAAGCTGCTCGACTGGTGCGACGAGGCGTCGATCGCGCACTGGTCGCAGGAGTCGCCGGAGCTCCCCGACTGGCTGGAGGCGCATCGCCGGATGACCACCGAGGGCCGGCTGTCGAAGGTCCGCCACCCTTCCGCAGCGCAACGCGCCTTCGCGGTGCCGCACCCGGTGACGGCGGGCGGTCGAACGACGGTGTTCCGGTAAAGCCGGCGCGTCAGTGCTCGGTGAGCGCGAGTCTGATTCCGAGCAGCAGGAAGGCCGCCGCGAAGGTGCGGCGGAGCCAGGCCATGATCTGCGGCCGCGTCACCACATGGTCGCGCATCAGGGCGGCGAAGACGCCGTAGATCGCGAACACCACGAAGGTCATGGCCATGAACACGCCGCTGAGCTCGATCATCCTAAGCAGCGGCGCGGGTTCGGTCGGCGCGATGAACTGCGGCAGGAAGGCGACGAAGAAGATCGATAGCTTAGGGTTCAGCAGATTGAGCAGGATCCCCTCGAGCAGAACGCGCCGCCGGGATGTGACCGCTGGCGGCGTCGACCCGCAGGGGGCCGTTCTCGCGCAGCGAATGCCAGGCCATGCAGAGCAGATAAGCGACGCCAGCCCAGCGCACGAGGTTGTAGGCCAGTTCGCTGGCATGCAGCAGCGCCGCGAGGCCGCACATGGCGGCGATCAGGTGCGGCACGATACCGATGGTGCAGGCAAACGCGGCGACGATGCTGGCCTCCCGGCCGCGGCCAAGGCCGGCGGCGATGGTGTAGATCGCGCCGGCGCCGGGCGAGACGACGATGATCAGGGCGGTGATCAGAAACTCGATGCTCATGTGCGCGAATGGGCCACCGGCGGGCGCCGCTGTCAATCTCTTGGGGCTGCCGCCCGTTTCAGGCGGTCGTTGATAGCTTCGCCCAGCCCGGTGTGGGGGATCGGTGCGACGGCGATGGCCGCCGCAGAGGCATCGAGCTCGTGCAGCATGGAAAACAGGTTCCGGGCGGCCTCGCGGAGGTCGCCGGTGGGGGAGAGGTTGAGCGTCGCCTGCCCTGAACCGAAGCCGAGATAGGCTTCGCCGGGACGGGGCGACGTGGCGTTGAGGCGAAGCTTCGCGTTCGGCGCGTAGTGCGACGCCAGCATGCCGGGTGCGGCGATGGCGTCGCCGGCCTTGGCCAGCGCCACTGGCTGACCGAGCAGCGCCTCGATCTCTTCGCGGGCCAGCGCCCCGGCCCGAAGCTGGGTAACGGTGTCGCCATCGACGGCGAGAATCGTCGATTCGACGCCCGACTGGCTGGGACCGCCGTCGAGCACCGGCACAAGACCGGCAAAGGCGGTGCGCACCTGTGCGGCGGTGGTGGGCGAGAGTTTTCCCGACCGATTGGCGGAGGGGGCAGCGAGCGGCAGCCCGGCGGCGCGGATCAGCGCGAGGGCCAGCGGATGGTCCGGGACGCGGACGCCGACGGTATCGAGGCCGGCGGTTACGAGATCGCTGAGTGTGGCATCCTTGCGCTTGGGCAGCACCAGCGTCAGCGGACCGGGCCAGAATCGCGCCAGTTTCTCGGCCAGAGGCGACATCTCGACGAGGCTTTTCGCCATCTCCAGATCGGCGACGTGGACGATCAGCGGGTTGAAGCGCGGCCGGCCCTTGGTCTCGTAGATCTTGAGCACGGCGTCGGAGCTGGTTGCGTCGGCGCCGAGCCCATAGACGGTCTCGGTGGGGAAGGCGACGATCTCGCCGGCCCGCAGCAGGGCGGCAAAGCGCTCAATCTCGACGTCAACGGGGGCTCGGCTCATGCGAGGGTGTTTGACAAGGGCGGAGGGGGGCGTCAAGAAATCGTCTCGCGGCGGATTTTAGGGTTCATGGCCACACTGCTCGTTTCCCAGCGCAATTTTGCCAGCCATGCGACCCCGCAGGGCCATCCGGAGCGACCCGATCGCATCCGCGCCATCGAGGAGGCGCTGCGGCCCGAGCTGTTTCCGGACCTGCTGCGCCGGGACGCCATTGCGGGTGACCTGTCGCTGGTCGATCTCGTCCACGCGCCCGGCTACCTGCAGGCCCTGGCGCAGACACGCCCTGCCGAGGGGATGGCGCAGATCGATGAGGACACGTTCATTTCCTCCGGCTCGCTCGACGCGTGCGCCACGGCGCTGGGCGCAGGGCTGATGGCGGTCGAGGCGGTGGCGCTGGGCGAGGTCGACAACGCCTTCTGCGCGGTGCGTCCGCCGGGGCATCACGCCGAGTACGAACGGCCGATGGGGTTCTGTCTGATCAACACCATCGCGATCGTGGCGCGCACGACGCAGCGGAAATTCGGCGCCGAACGGGTGGCGATCCTCGATTTCGACGTGCATCACGGCAATGGCACACAGGACATCTTCAAGGCCGATCCGTCGGTGTTCTACGCCTCGAGCCACCAGATGCCGCTGTTTCCGGGTACGGGCGCCGGGAATGAGACCGGGGTGGGCAACATCTTCAACGCGCCGCTCGCCGCGCGCAGCGGCAAGGAGGAGATGCGGGCGGCCTATGAAGGAACCATCCTGCCGGCACTCGAGGCGTTCCGGCCCGATTTCCTGCTGATTTCGGCGGGGTTCGATGCCGACTACCGCGATCCCCTCGCCCAGCTCAACTGGCGGCCCGACGACTTTGCATGGGTCACCGGGCGGCTGATGGAGATCGCCGGGCGGTGCTGCGGCGGGCGCATTGTTTCGATGCTCGAAGGCGGTTATGACCGGCAGGGGCTGGCGACAGGTGTCGCGGCCCATGTGACGACGCTGATGGGACAGACGATTGGCTGAGCCGAATAACGACGACGTGAAGGCGATGAGCTTTGAGGTGGCCCTGGCCGAACTCGAAGGAATCGTCGCCCGGCTAGAGGGCGGCAAGGCGCCGCTCGCCGAATCGATCGCTATCTACGAGCGGGGCGAAGCGCTTAAGTCGCATTGCGAAGGCCTGCTGAAGGCGGCAGAAGCCCGCATCGAAAAGATCACGCTGAAGAACGGCAAGCCCGTCGGGACCGAGCCGCTCGATCCCTGAGGCCTTTGCCGTGAGGCTTTTGCCCTAGAGGTGTTTTGTGGCCACATCGGCAGTTTCCCGTTTCCGCGCCATCCTTTGGACCCTTGTGATCGTCGCCGCCATCGGCGCGACGGGGCTTTATGTGTTCCGGCAACCGACGATGCCCGTCGGGGTGATCGGCACGCCGTTCGCGCTCGAAACGACAACCGGCCAGCCGTTCACCGACGCCGACCTCAAGGGCGCACCGAGCCTGGTGTTCTTCGGCTACACCTTCTGCCCTGACGTCTGCCCGACGACGATGGCCGAGAGCGTTGAGTGGAAGAAGGAGCTCGGGCTCACCGCCGATCAGCTGCGGACGATCTTCGTCACGGTCGATCCGGCGCGCGACACCAAGCAGGTGCTGACCGACTATCTCGGCTCGTTCGACGCCAGCATCATTGGGCTCTCGGGATCTCCTGCAGCAACCGAGGCGGCCAAGGCCTCGTTTGGCGTGTTCTCCGAGAACCAGGCACCCGACAAGAACGGCAGCTACATCGTCAACCACACGGCAAGCGTGTTCCTGATCGGCAAGAAGGGCGAGTTCGAGGGCACCATCGCCTATGGCGAGGACAAGGCCTCGGCGCTCGCCAAGATCAAGCGGCTGATCGCGGGCTGAGCATGGCGGAACGCCTCCGCCTCGATATCTCGCTCGAGCAGCGTGGCCTGGTCCAGAGCCGGGCAAGAGCCCGCGACGCAGTGCTGCGCGGGACGGTTCGGGTCAACGGGGCTTTGGCGACCAAACCGAGCCTGCTGGTCGAGCCGGGCGACGCGATCACCATCGATGACCCGGCTGGCAAGTATGTATCGCGGGCAGCGCTGAAGCTGATTGCCGGGCTCGACGCGGTCGCCATCGAGGTCACGGGCAAGACCTGCCTCGACCTCGGGGCGTCGACGGGCGGCTTCACCCAGGCGCTGGTTGAGCGCGGTGCGGTCAAGGTCTACGCGGTGGACGTCGGGCATGGCCAGTTGCACGAGAGTGTGCGAGGGCTCGTGGCGGTCGTCGCGATGGAGGGGAGCAATGCGCGCGACCTGACCGCCGACACGATTCCCGAATCGATCGACCTGCTCGTCTGCGACATCAGCTTTGTCTCCGTGATCAAGGTTCTCGCGGCCCCGTTGACCCTGTGCCGGCCCCTCGCCGACGCAGTGATCCTGATCAAGCCGCAATTCGAGGTGGGGCGGGATTTCGTCGGCAAGGGCGGAATCGTTACCGATCAGGCGGCGACCGACTCGGCGGTGACGGCGGTGCTCGAGTTCATGGCGAGGGAAGGCTGGACGCACCGGCACTCCCTGCCCTCCCCGATTTCCGGGGGCGACGGCAACAAGGAAGTCGTGGCGCTCTTTCAAAAGAGCGGCTAATATCGCCAACAGACGATTGAAGCCGCACTGCGCGGCGCTGGCCCCCCCGGCCAGTTTGCGATTGTCCCCAACATTTCAGACACGACAACAGCAGGTGATGCGATGGACTACCGCCGCTTGGGCAAATCCGGCCTAAAGGTTTCAGAATTCTCGTTCGGTGCGTGGGTGACGTTCGGCAAGCAGGTGGGTGTCGACGATGCCGGCAGCATGCTCAGCTACGCCTACGATCACGGGATCAATTTCTTCGACAATGCCGAAGGCTATGAAGCCGGCAATGCCGAGCTGGTGATGGGCGAAGCGATCGAGAAGCTCGGCTGGACCCGCGACTCCTTTGCCGTGTCGTCAAAGGTGTTCTGGGGCGGCAGCAAGCCGACGCAGCGGGGCCTGTCGCGCAAGCACGTGACCGACGCGGCGCATGCGGCGCTGAAGCGTCTGCGCGTCGACTACCTCGATCTCTACTTCTGCCACCGCCCCGACATCGACACCCCGATCGATGAGACGGTGTGGGCGATGCACAACCTCATCACCCAGGGCAAGGTCCTGTACTGGGGCACCTCCGAGTGGAGCGCGCAGCAGATTACCGAAGCCTATGCCGTGGCCGCCCGCGAGCACCTGACGCCGCCGACGATGGAGCAGCCGCAGTACAATCTGTTCGAGCGCCAGAAGGTCGAGGGCGACTATGCGCCGCTCTACCAGATGGGTCTTGGAACGACGATCTGGTCGCCGCTGGCCTCGGGCCTTCTGACGGGCAAGTACAATGACGGCATTCCCGCCGACAGCCGCGTCAACCTGCCCGGCTATGAGTGGCTGAAGCAGAGGGTCGAGTCGGCCGAAGGCAAGAAGCAGATCGAACAGGTCAAGCAGCTTGCGGCGCTCGCCAAGGAGATCGGCCTGCCGATCCACCACATGGCGCTGCTCTGGTGCAATGCCAACCCGAACGTCTCGACGGTGATCCTGGGCGCCAGCAAGCGCAGCCAGCTCGAGGACAACCTCAAGGCGCTCGACAGCAAGGCCAAGATGACGCCGGACGTGCTTGCCCGGATCGACGAACTGCTCGGCAACAAGCCGGCGGCGCCGCAGCGCTTCTGATGTTCTGTCGGCGGGTGAGGGCTCTCCCTCATCCGCCCTTCGCCCCTCTTCTCCCCCAAGCGGGGGAAGGTATCGCGACGCCGGACGGGCGCGTCACGCCGGCAGTTCGTACTCAAACTCGTAGAAATGTCCGCCGCCGGGCTGGATGATAATCCGCATCGTGCCGCTCAGGCCCTTGAGCTCGTCAGTGCCGCTGTCGGCGACGACATTGATCTCGAGCGACTGGCCGGCCGGATTGGAATGGCCGGAGTGCTGCAGCACGAAGCTGCCCTGGCGGCCGGCAAGCGTCCCGGTGACGCGCTCGATCGCCACATAGCCGGCCGAGGTCGGCTGATCGCCGCGGGCGGCCAGCATCTGGCCGACGCTCGTCGCCTCCAGCTCACCGTGAAACGACTTGTCGATCGCCATCCGGCCGAGGAAGGCCGCCGCCTCCCGCTCATCGGCGGGCTGCGGGGTCAGCTTGACGTCGAACGCGCCATCAATGGTGGGCATCTGAATACTCCGGATCTCGTCTCAGAACGGTGGCAGGCGTGGGGTGTTCCCGCGCTAGAATCCAACTCCACCATCACGTCCGGTCTGGCCGCGGTGGCGGAGGAAATGGTCCGCGAGGACGCACGCCATCATCGCTTCGCCGATCGGCACTGCCCGGATGCCGACGCAGGGATCGTGCCGGCCCTTGGTGATGATCTCGGTATCCTCGTTATGGATGGTGACCGTCTCGCGCGGCGTCAGGATCGAGGAGGTCGGCTTGACGGCGAAGCGCACGACGATAGGGTCGCCGTTGGAGATGCCGCCAAGGATGCCGCCGGCGTGGTTGGACTTGAAGCGCGGGCCGTTGTTGCCCGACCGCATTTCATCGGCATTTTCGGTGCCGGTGAGCATCGCGGAGGCCATTCCTTCGCCGATTTCGACGCCTTTTACGGCATTGATCGACATCATGGCCGAGGCCAGATCAGCGCTGAGCTTGCCATAGATCGGCGCGCCCCATCCCGCCGGGACACCCTCCGCCACCACCTCGATGATGGCGCCGACCGAATTGCCGTCCTTGCGGATGCCATCGAGGTAGGTCTCCCACTGGGCGGCCGCCGTTGCGTCGGCGCAGAAGAACGGGTTCTCGCTGGTCTGCGCCCAGTCGAAATTGGCGTAGTCGATCTTGTGCGGCCCGATCTGGACCAGCGAAGCGCGGATGGTGACACCGGCCAAGACCTGGCGGGCGATCGCGCCGGCCGCGACACGGGCGGCGGTTTCGCGGGCCGAGGCGCGACCCGAGCCCTTGTAGTCGCGGATGCCGTATTTCTGCTGGTAGGTGAAATCGGCGTGGCCGGGGCGGAACTTGTCCTTGATCTCGGAATAGTCCTTGCTGCGCTGGTCGGTGTTCTCGATCAGCAGCGAGATGGGCGTGCCGGTGGTCTTCAGCAGGCCGTCGGCCTCGTCCTCGAAGACGCCCGAGAGGATGTTGACCAGATCCTCCTCGCGCCGCTGCGTGGTGAAACGCGACTGGCCGGGCTTCCGCCGTTCGAGGTCGCGCTGGATGAGTTCGGCGCTGATCGGTATGCCGGGCGGGCAGCCGTCGACGACGACGCCGATGGCCGGCCCGTGACTTTCGCCCCAGGTGGTGAAACGGAACATCTGGCCGAAGGTGTTGAAGCTCATGGCGGGCCCTTTGAAGTCAGGGACTTCTAGGCAGGCACGGCAGGAGCGTCAATCGAGCCCGTTCAATCGTCCCAGCTCTGCCCGGCAGGATAGACGATCGCCTTGTTGTCGATGAAGTGGACGACCGAATCCTGCGGCGGGAACCAGTTCACCGTGCGCTCGAGGGGGAAATCCTCGATCAGCCGACGCAGCACGCGCAGAATGCCGCCATGGGCGACGACGATCGACGGGCCGGTCAGCGACGAACCGAAATCGGCCACGCGGGCGGCGAGGTCGGCGTAGCTCTCGCCCTCGGGCGGGCGGAAATCCCAGAACGCGGCGTCCCGCTCGCCGGCGATCGCCATCTGCCCGGCGGCGAGCTCGTGGTGGAGGCGGCCCTCGTAGATGCCGAAGGAGATCTCGATGAGGCGCGGATCGACGGTGACGTCGGGGAGCGGCTCGCCTACCTGGGCGCGGATATGGGCCATGGTCTCGCGGGTGCGGGTCAGCGGCGAGACGTACCAGGAAAAATCGGCGGCCGTCCGGCCAGAGCGTTCCAGCAGGGATTTCAGCAGGTCGCCGTTGAGATCGGCCTGGCCGTGGCCGCGGCTGTTGAGCGGAATGTCGCGCGAGCCCTGGTAACGGCCCTCGGCGTTCCAGTCGGTTTCACCGTGCCGGATGAAGTAGAGTTCCGGCCAGACCAGTTCGGACATGGGTTCTCAGGCGGTGGGAGGAACGGGCTCGGCGACATCATCCATCAGCTTCATGCCGACGATATTGAAGCCCGCATCGACGTACTGAATTTCGCCGGTGACGCCGGAGGCGAGATCGGAGATCAGATAGAGGCCCGCCTTACCGACGTCGTCGATGTCGACGTTGCGGCGGAGTGCGGCGTTGGCTTCCTGCCAGTGCAGCATGTCGCGGAGGCCGGAGATGCCGGAGGCCGCGAGGGTCTTGATCGCGCCGGCCGAGATGGCGTTGACGCGGATGCCCGCCTTGCCCATGTCGACGGCGAGGTAGCGCACGGAGGCTTCGAGGGCGGCCTTGGCCACACCCATGACGTTGTAGTTGGGGACGTATTTCTGCGCGCCGTAGTAGGTGAGCGTCAGCAGCGAACCGCCCGGGCTCATCAGCGGCTCGGCGCGCTTGGCGACGGCGGTAAAGGAATAGACCGAGATGTTCATGGTGAGCTGGAAGTTGGCGGCGCTGGTGTCGATGTAGCGGCCGTCGAGCTCGTTCTTGTCGGAAAAGCCGATGGCGTGCACGACGAAATCGAGGTGGCCCCACTTCTCCTTGATCTGGCGGAAGGTCTCGTCCATGGCGGCATCGTTGGTGACGTCGCATTCGACGAGGAAGCTGGAGCCGACTTCGGCCGCGAGCGGCTCGACGCGCTTCTTGAGCGCCTCGCCCTGGTAGGAGAAGGCGATCTCGGCACCCTGCCCGGCCAGCGCCTTGGCGATGCCCCAAGCGATGGAGCGATTGTTGGCAACGCCCATGATCAGGCCACGCTTGCCCGCCATCAATCCTTCAGCCATCAGATATCCTTCCCGACCTTGAGTTTGGTGGCTTGTGCCATAGGGCCCGGAGTGGGGCAAGTTACGGCTTGTCTGGGACTATCCGGGCGATAAGGTGCCGGCCATGAGCCTGACCCCTGCCGAAATCGTCCGCCACCTGTCGCAACTGCTCGGCGAACAGGGGGTCATCGGCGATCCATCGGCGATGCCGGCCTATCTCAACGAGCCGCGAAAGCGCTTCCACGCGCCCGCCGTAGCGGTGGCGCGGCCCGCCGATGTGGCGCAGGTGCAGGCGCTTTGCCGCTGGGCCAACGACAACCGCGTGCCGATGATCCCGCAGGGCGGAAACACTGGGCTGGTGGGGGCGCAGGTGCCGCTCTCGGGCAACGAGGTGATCGTTTCGCTGCAGCGGCTCGACCGGGTGCGGGAGGTCAACGCGATTGCCGGGCACATGACGCTCGAGGCCGGGGTGATCCTGCAGCATGCGCATGAGGTGGCGGAGGCCGCCGGCGCGATGTTTCCGCTGTGGATCGCGAGCCAGGGGTCGGCGCGGATCGGCGGCGTGCTGTCGTCCAACGCCGGTGGCGTACAGGTGCTGGCGTTCGGCAATGCGCGGGAACTCTGCCTCGGGATCGAGGCGGTGCTGGCGGACGGGCGGCTCTACCAAGGGCTGAACGCGCTGAAGAAGGACAATACCGGCTACGATCTCAAGGACCTGCTGATCGGGGCGGAGGGAACGCTCGGGATCATCACGGCGGCGACGCTGAAACTGTTTCCGCAGCCAGCGGGGCACGAGACGGCATTCTGCAGCGTCGCCGGACCCGCCGAGGCGCTGGAGCTGTTCTACCTGATGCGCGAGCGGACGGGGTCGCGGCTGACGGCATTCGAGCTGATGCCGCGCTTCGGTCTCGACCTGCAGCTCAGGCACAACATGATCGGACGCGATCCGGCGGCGAGCCTCTCGCCCTGGTACGCACTGATCGAGGTCAACCGCATGACCGGCGGGGTGCCGGGCGCACTGGACTCGGCGCTCGAGGAGGCGATCGGGCGGGGCATCGTGACGGATGCAACCATCGCGCAATCGGAAGCCGACCGCACGCTGATGTGGGCGGCGCGCGAGCAGATGAGCGAGGTGCAATCGAAGGAAGGCGCCTCGATCAAGCACGATGTGTCGGTGCCGATCGGGGCGGTGCCGCAACTGATCACCGAGGGGGTCGCGGCGGTCGAGCGGGTGGTACCCGGCATTCGCCCCTGCCCGTTCGGGCACATGGGCGATGGCAACATTCACTTCAATTTCAGCCAGCCGGTGGGTGCCGACGGCAGGGCATTCATGGCGCGGGAAAAGGACGTCAACGCCACGGTCTACGAGGTGGTGCTGCGGCTGGGCGGTTCGATTTCGGCCGAACACGGCATCGGGCAGTTGAAGAGTGCGCTGCTCAGGCAGGTCAAGGATCCGGTGGCGCTCGAGATGATGCGGGCGATCAAGCTGGCGCTCGACCCTAACCAGATCATGAACCCGGGGAAGATCCTCGGCTGAGGGCCACCAAATTGTGCCTTCTTGATTGGGCCGCGCGATATGCCATTTCAGGCGGACACCACGAACCCGAGTTCTCGATGCTCCTCGATATCGCCTTCATGGACGATGCTACGCGTCCGACAGTTCCCAAGCTCGAGGGGCTGACGCCGCGCCAGCGGGCGGCGGGCGAGCATCTCAAGGAAATCCACGACCATCTGCGCGACAACATGCGGGCCATTCGCGGACTGATGGAGCGGGCCGCAGCCGGTACCGCCACCGTGGAGGAGATCGCGGCGGAAACCGCCGGCATGGAGATGGTCGACAATTTCCGGCGGTTCGGAAATCTCTGCGGCCGCACCTGCCAGGTGATCAACACGCACCATTCCATCGAGGACGCCCACCTGTTTCCGGCGCTCGCGGCGCAATCGGACGGCTACCGGCGGGTCACTGAGCGGCTGCAGGCCGAACATGAGATCGTGCACGAATTGCTGGTGCGGCAGATCGCGGCGCTCAACACGCTGGTCGCCGCCCCGACGGCGGACAACTTCGCCGATGCGCGGACGGTGTACGAGGCGCTGGAGCGGGTGCTGGCATCACACCTCGGCTATGAGGAAGAGCAGATCGGCGACGCGCTGGGGTATTTCGACATCTTCTGAAGTTGGCCGCAGACGAGCCGAAGCGCCCGACGGGCATTTGCCCTCGGGGTTTGGGGGAAACACCGCTTCGGGAGAAGCGGCGCGGGCGGGACTTTCGTCCCGGATGCCGGTAGACCGGCAAGGTAGTCGTGGGACTAGTGTCCCGCCCTGCGCGACGGTTTTTTGGCCAATGGAGTTTCGCGAAGCGACGCGAGCGTCCACCAACCCAGGGGGCGGCGGCCCGCTCCCTGCCCGACCCTCTCCGCGCTGCGCCGTTCGCACCTCGCGCCGGAGAGATGGGGGGCATCGTAAGCCCGCACGACGCAGCGTCGACAACTTTTCGAGTCTTGCCGTATTTCCCTTACCGGCGAGCCATTTAGCGCGACCCACGCGTGTCACTTATGGCGCAGCGCCAACCCGCCTCAGACGACGGCAGGCCTAGAACAGGTCGAGCTGGGCGTTGGCGCCAGCGCGCTTTTTCGGCCTCGGCGCGGGGGTTTCGAGGGTGACCGGGGCGATGAGTTCGGGACCATCGAGCGTCGCTTTGCCAACGGCCCGGCCGACAGGATGAAACCGCATCGTCCCTTCCGGGGCCGGCAGCGCCAGGGTCACGGCTTCGTCGCCGGTGACATCGCGGGTGTTGAGCCAGGCTTCGATCGCCTCGCCGCGGAGGATCGCCGGCATGCGGTCGTAGACGGCGGAGATCTCGGGGTTGGGCGGTACGGTGACGATGCAGACGGTATCGACCTCCTCGCCGTTGGGGCCGGCCCAGGTGGAGTAGAGGCCGGCGAGCGCCATGGTCTCGGTCTCGCTCGAGGTGATGTAGTAGGGCTGGCGGTCGCCGCCGGGGCCCTTCATCCATTCGTAATAGCCGCTGGCCGGCACGATGCAGCGGGAATTGCGGATGGCGTCGCGGAAGGCGGGCTTTTCAGCCATCGACTCGGCGCGGGCGTTGATCAGCAGCGGGAAATCCTTGGGGTCCTTGACCCAATGCGGCACGTAGCCCCAGCGGAAGAGTTCGGCGGTGCGGCGTCCTTCGCGTTCGGCAATGACCGTGACCGGCTGGGTCGGTGCGATGTTGTAGCGCGGCGGAAAGTCGGCCACTTCGCCCAGCACGGAGAACAGCCGGGCCATGGCCTCCGGTGGCAGTAAAAGGGCGTAGCGTCCGCACATCGAAGTGTCTCCTCGGTCAGAGATAAGGGCTTGCGAGGCGCGAGGCAACTTGCACAGTGGCGGCATGCTCCCCAATGCCGCCAGCGTCGCGCTGATCCGAAAGACCCAATTTCTGCTGATCCAGCGGGCGAGAGCGCCGATGGAGGGGCTGTGGACCCTGCCCGGTGGCCGACTCGAGCCGGGGGAGGCGATCGAGGCGTGTGCGCAGCGCGAGGTGCTGGAGGAACTGGGATTGCACGCCTTCGCCCTGCGGCCGGTGCGCGTGCTCGAGGTGAAGCAGTTCCGCCTGCAGGTGTTTGCAACGGAAGGGTTCGAGGGCGAGATCGTGCCCAATCCTGAGGAAATCAGGGCCTGGCGCTGGGTAAGGCCGGACCAGTTGGGGACCCTCAAAACGACGATCGACCTCTCGGCGGTGGTCGAGAGCGCGTTCCGCATGTTCGACCGGAGCTGAGAACGGGATCAGACTGAGGCCGGGCGACTCTCGACAAACCGGGAGCAGTCGGTCAGTCTTGCCGGAAAGTCGAGGGAGACGACCATGGCCAGCGAAGTGTCCGCGCGAACCGCACAGCCCAACCTCATGAACTGGATCCTGACGATCCTCGGACTGATCGTGCTGATTGCGATCTACTGGGGGTGGAGCAGCATCAACTTCCTCGACCAGACGAGCAAAGACCTGCAGGCCAAGCTCAGCACTGCGCCGTCGGTCGAGACGATGGCGGCCCTGGGTAAGCGGCAGGACGACCTTGAGGCCAAACTGGCCGCACTGCCGACGACCGACCTCGCGCCGGTGACCACCGAGCTCGGCACGCTCAAAACATCGCTCGAGACGCTGCAGAGCAAGCTAGATGGGCTACCCGCCGCAGATCTGGTGGCGGCGCTCGGCAAGCGGCAGGACGATCTCGAGGCCAAGATCTCAGCCGTGCAGATTCCCGACCTTACGGCGCTGACCACCAAGATTTCCGACGTCGAGGCCAAGCTCGCCGCAGCGGCGCCCGCCGATCTGGCGCCGATTGCGTCCGACGTTGCCGCGCTCAAGGACCAGGTGGCGACGATCCAGACCGCGCTCACAGCCGCGGAAGGCAAGATCGCAGCGCTTCCCGGAACGGACCTTGGGCCATTGCAGACGCAGGCGGCCGACCTGGCCGCAAAGCTTGCCGCCGTGTCGCCGACCAATGTCGAGCCGCTCGTCGCCGATATCGCGGCGCTCAAGACGCAGGTGGGGACGATTGAGGCGGCGCTGGCCTCCGCCGAGGCCAAGATCGCAGCGCTTCCGGCGGCCGACCTCGGGCCGATCCAGGCCGACATCGCGAGCTTGAAGACGGCCGTCGCAGCAGCACCCACCGCCGCCGACATTACTGGCCTCCGTGGGACGATCACCGACCTTGCGGCGAAGGTGAACACGTCGGCCAGCGTCGATTTCGGCCCGGTTCAAGCGCAAATCGACGAGGTCAAGACGACCATCGGCACGCTGCGCGATGAGATCGGCAGCAAGGCAACGCCGGCCGATGTGGCGGCCGTGGCGCAGCAGGTGGCGGGACTCGAAAGCAGGCTGGCGGCCCTGCCCGCCGACCAGTCGGCGGCGCTGACCAGCCAGATCGCGGCGCTCAAGACAGACCTCGACGCCCTGACGCGGCAGGTGACGGCCATTCCGAGTGCCGACGAAATTGCGGCGCTGCGGACGGATATCAGCACGCTGAAATTGAACCCGCCGTCGTCCAAACCGCCGCACGTGCTGAGCGAAGTCTATTTCGGCGCGAGCAGCGTGGCACTGTCCGACACGGAACTCGCCAAGGTCGCCAGCCTCGCCGCAACGCTCAAGGCGGCGCCGCAGGAGCTGACGATCGTCGGGTTCACCGACAGCCAGGGACCGGCGGAGCTCAACCGCTCGATCTCGCTGCGCCGGGCCGCGGCGGTCAGGCGGGCCCTGGTTGCGGCAGGAGTCGAACCGGCGAGCGTCACGGCGATCAGTGGGATGGGTGAGGATGCGCCGCCGATCGACACGGGCGACGACGCGGAGGAAGCCGGCAACCGCGTGGTGCAGATCTACGGGCATCAGTAAGCGCCGACTATGTCGGTTGACGAGATGCGAGGCGGAGCGATGCTGCGCCTTGCGGAAGACATGATCGTCCGACTAACAAGGGCCATGCGCTTCCGGCTTCTCGCCCCGTTTCTGATGCTGCTCGCCGTCGCGGCGCCCCACCCGGCGCTGGCGGTCGATCCGCCGTACGAGCCGCAGATGGAGCGGCTGGCCGAGATACTCGGGAGTCTCTATTTCCTCAATCCGCTCTGCGCCCCCGGCACCACCGACTGGCGGCAGCAGATGGCCGACCTGGTGGACCTCGACCAGCCCGACGATGACCGGCGGCAACGGCTCAACGGGGCGTTCAATGCCGGGTACGAGGCCTATTCGCGGCTCTACCGGACCTGCACGCCATCGGCGAGTGCGGCGATGACGCGGCTGATGCTCGAGGCGGAAGCGACCGCCCGCGACATCCACGCCCGCTATGCCGAGTGAGCGGCTCAGCCAGAATTAAGGATAGATTCTGAGCCGACATTAACCTTTCGGTGAGGCGCCACACCGCCGCCGCAGAGTAAGTGATAGTTGGGTCTCATGCGCGACGGCAAACCCGACACTTTCCAACTCGACCCAGACGGCGCGACCGAGCAGCGCGAAGCGCGGCAGCTGGCGCTCGAATATCTGGCCGAGGCCTGGAACATCGCCGAGGATGAAGGTGTGCAGAGCCTCGCGCTCGCGCACGCGTCGCTGTTTGCGGCGCTCGCGACGCTGGTCAAGACGCATGGCGACGAGACCACCGCGCTGATGGTCGAAGCCCTGCCCGAGCGTATCCGCAACGGCGAATACGACCTCGACCGGCAGACGCACTAGCGCGGCTGCAGCGTCTCGAGGAACTCGATGGCGCGTCCCGCCGCCGGGGTCACCAGCTCACCCTGCCACATCACTGTTGCGCCATTGACCACCGTGCCGACCGGCCAGCCGGTGACGGTCAGGCCGTCATAGGGCGTCCATCCGGCCTTGCTGGCGACCTTGGCGTTAGTGATGGTCTCGCGGCGCTTGAGGTCGACGATGGTGAGGTCGGCATCGTAGCCGACGGCGATCCGTCCCTTGCGGGCAATGTTGTAGATGCGCGACGGGCCGTGGCTCGAAAGGTCGACGAAGCGCTCGAGGCTGAGCTTGCCGGCGTTGACGTGATCGAGCATCAGCGGCACCAGCGTCTGGACACCGGTCATGCCCGAAGGCGAGGCCGGGTACGGCTTCTGCTTTTCCTCGAGCGTGTGCGGGGCGTGGTCGGAGCCGAGCACGTCGACGACGCCGTTGTCGACACCGGCCCAGATCCCGGCGCGATGCGCCCTGTCGCGGACCGGCGGGTTCATCTGTGCGAGCGTGCCGAGCCGCTCGTAGGCGGTCTCGTCGAGGGTCAGGTGGTGCGGCGTGACTTCGACCGTCGCCACGTCCTTGTGGTCGGCGAGAAACAGCATTTCCTCGGCGGTCGAGATGTGGAGCACATGGATGCGCTTGCCGTATTGGCGGGCGAGGCCGACGAGACGTTTGGTGGAGCGCAGCGCCGCCTCGGGATCGCGCCAGACCGGGTGCGAGCGCGGATCGCCCGAGATGCGCAAGGGCTTGCGCTCCTCGAGGCGGAATTCGTCCTCGGAGTGGAACGCTGCACGGCGTGAAATGACCTTGAGGATGGCGCCGACGCCAGCATCATCGGCAACCAGCAGGCTGCCGGTCGAGGAGCCCATGAAGACCTTGACCCCGGCGCAGCCCGGGAGGCGTTCGAGCTCGGGCAGGTCGGCGACGTTTTCGTGCGTGCCGCCGATGAAGAAGGCGAAGTTGCAATGCATGCGGCCCGTGGCGCGGGCGATCTTGTCCTCGAAGGTTTCGCGCGTGATGGTCAGCGGATTGGTGTTGGGCATCTCGAAGACGCCGGTGACGCCGCCCATCACCGCCGAGAGCGAGCCGGTTGCGAGGTCCTCCTTGTGGTCGAGGCCGGGCTCGCGGAAATGCACCTGGGTGTCGATGACGCCGGGGAGGATGTGAAGGCCGGTGCAGTCGGTGACGGTGTCGGCCGAGTCGGCCCCGAGCGCGCCGAGGGCGGCGATGCGGCCGGCGCGCAATCCGATGTCGCCGGGATGGATGCCGTCCTGATTGACGATGGTGCCGTTCTTGAAGATCGCGTCGTAGTGCGCCATGTCTGCCTCGTGTCTTTATCCGGGCATACTGGATTTCCGCCGTCGCGGGAATGACGGGGTGAGCATGGCTACAGTTCTTCGCGCGTCACGAGCCCTGTTCCGATTTTCGGGGCCCGATGCCCAAAAGCTGCTGTTCGACGTCGTGACCGGCCGGATCGTCGCCGAGCCGGGTCCCGATATCTGGTGGGCCCTCCTGTCGCCGCAGGGCAAGATTCAGGCCGAAGGCCTCAGTCGCTACGCCGATGACGCGTTCTGGCTCGATGTCGATCAGGGCGTCGCCGATGCGTTCTTCAAGCGCATGCGGATGTATAAGCTAAGGGCCGCCGTCGAGATCGCCGACCTGCGGGAAACGCACAGGGTCGGCTGGGCCGGCGACGCGCCGCACACAATGGTGGTCGGCGAAGCCGCGGACGGGCGTGACTGGGCCGCCGCCGACGATTCCTATGCCGCGGCGAGGATTGCCGAAGGGATAGCAGAGCAAGGTGCTGATTTCGCGGCCGACAGCGTGTTCCCGCATGATATCGGCATGGATCTCCTCTGCGGCGTCGACTTCAAGAAGGGCTGCTATATCGGCCAGGAGGTCGTCAGCCGGATGCAGCATCGCGGCACGGCGCGGCGGCGTCCGGTGATCGTTTCGGGCATCGAGGCGACGGCAGGTTCTGCGGTTACTGTCGGGGCGCGCGATGCGGGCACCGTCGGCGGCTCGGTCGACGGCAAGGCGGTGGCGATCGTGCGGCTCGACCGCTTCGACGGCGGCGAGGTCACGGTGGGCGGCAAGCCGGTGACGGTCGAGTTGCCGGGTTGGGCAACGTATCGACTCGGAGAATCAGCTTCGGCTGACTAACTTCGGCGCTTTCCTCGGGGGCACGATGGCGCGCGGTACGGAACGGGCCTGGCAAAGAATGCTGAGCGGACGGCGGCTCGATATTCTCGACCCCTCTCCGCTCGACGTCGAACTGACCGACATCGCCCATGGTCTTGCCCGCGTGGCCCGCTGGAACGGGCAGACGCAGGGCGACTATCCGTTCTCGGTGGCGCAGCATTCGGTGCTGTGCTGGAGATCTTCTCGGCGCTGGTGCCGGAGGCCGAGGCCAAGGCGAGGCTCTACGCCCTGCTGCACGACGCCCCCGAATATGTGATGGGCGACATCATCTCGCCGTTCAAGGCGGCGATGGGCGGCAACTACAAGGACGTCGAGAACCGGCTGTTGGGCGCGATCTACCTGCATTTCGCGCTGAACGCGGCCGCACCGGCGGCGATCCAGAAGCAGATCAAGCGGGCCGACAAGGAAGCGGCGTACCACGAGGCGGTGCACCTCGCCGGGTTCCAGGTCGAGGAGGCGCGGAAGTTCTTCGGCGAACCGAGCCTTGCAGCGTTCGATCTCGAGCGCTTCGACGAGTTGATCCGACCCTGGCCGACGCGCGAGGCGCATGACCGGCTGGTCGACGCGGTCGACATGCTGGCGACGGCGATCCACAGCCAATCGTGAAATTAAGGTAAACGGCTGTTCCGTTTTGACCCAGTGGACCACCTTATGGTTGATGAGAGGTTAAGACCCCTCGACTCGCCATGAGGCAGCAATGGACGCCAAATTTCGTGCCGTACTGATCGTGGGCGGCGTCGCATGCCTCGCAGCTACCGGGTTGTCAGCCCTCACGCTGCTGCCCCCCGCGGTCGCAAGCGAGGCGCAGAGCCAATTGATGGCGAGCACCAAGGACCTGTTTGCGGGCCCGAAATTCGACCCGAACTCGCTGCGGAAGTTCGACATCGTGCTCGACGACAGCGTGTCGACCGAGGTCACGCACCAGGCGCTGGTCACCAAGATCGGCTTCGGACAGCGCACCATCGTGTCGATCGTGACAACCCCAAGCGGCACCTATTCGAGCGATGCACTGACCTCGCCACATGTGCGCTATGCCGGCATCGAGGTGACGCCCTTGCCCGAAACCTGGCCGGCGTTCCCGCGCAATGCCGTCAGCGTCAGCACGTCCGATACGCCCTGGGGCAAGAGCACGTCGCTGAAAGTGCGGTCGGGCTCCTTCGTTTACTACAGCCAGACGTTCGTGCCGGCGCCCCGGCACTCACGGGTCTGGTGAGGCGCGGCTGAGGCCGGGTCAGGCGGCGCGCTTGAACTGGTAGAAGATGTGGTGGCCGATCTTCGCCACGCGTTTCAACCGCGGCGCCCAATCCGGATAGACGTAGTTGGCGTGGTAGTGCGTGGCCTTGCCGACTTCGGGCAGATAGAGGCTGCCGTTGACCACGCCCTTGGCGATTTCCTCGGCCTGGGCCCAGGCCTTGCCCTCGGTGATGGTCTCGGGGATGCCGTCACAGGCGAAGGAGAACTGGCAGGCATTGCGCATCTGCTGGTTCTGGTAGACCACGCCGCAGATGGTTTTTGGATAGATCGGGTGTGCGAGGCGGTTCATCACCACCTGCCCGACCGCGACCTGGCCGCGATAGCTTTCGCCACGGGCTTCGAAATAGACGGCGGTGGCCATGCACCACAGATCCTTGGCCGACACCTTGCCGCCGAACTTGTCGACGCCGGTGTCGAGCGGCGTCGCCTCGGTGGTTTCGCGCGCATAGGCGAGCTGCGACGGCACGTTCATGGGCATCGGAGCGGCCATCGGCACAACCTGATCGATCGCCCCGAGCGCGGCGCTGGCCGACGGATCGATGCTCGCGACCTGAACGTCGGATGCACCGCCAAGCGGCATCGGCATGGTCTGGATGCCGGATTTCGGCTTGGGCGCGCGCAGTTCGGCAATGCGGGTCCGGATCGAGTCGAAGCCAGCGGACACCGTGGTGCCATCTGGCGTCAGGCGGGCGCGGTTGGTCTTTTCGGCGCGGTTGGGACCCTCGAAGCTGCCGGTGCTGAACAGCACGGCGACGGAGCCGGTGATGATCACGTCATCGCCCTGCCGGACCAGCGTTGCAGTCGGGCCGGAGGGTTGAGGGGTGGAGGCAGTGGCTGTCGCGACGCTGAAACCGAGGCCCGGGCCCTGGGCGCCGGCGGTCAGCAGCGGCCAAGCCAGCAGGGACAGCGCAAGCGAGGCGACGACGCCGGCAACGCTATGCCCGGGGCGTGCCCAGGAGTCGATCGGTCCGAATAGGGCCATGAAACGCAATACAACTCACGCAACGCCACACAAAAGCACGCGCCGGCGATGTTGCTCAAATGCCGACGAATGGGATCATGCGGGATTAGGGTTATCGTGAAGTAAACCCTCGGCGTTTCGTGATGTGCCGCGGCGGCGATGGTTAATCGCCGGCCTGGGCGAGGGCGAGCCGGGCTACCGGAACGCGGTAGGGCGAGCAGCTGACGTAGTCGACGCCGAGCGTCGCAAAGAAAGCAAGCGAGGCCGGATCGCCCGCATGTTCGCCGCAGATGCCGATCTTGAGGTTGGGGTTGGCGGCGCGACCGCGCTCGATGGCGATGCGGATCAACTCGCCCACGCCGGCCTGGTCGAGGGTGACGAAGGGGTCGTTCTCGTAGAGGCCTTTGCGCTGGTAGGCGGCGAGGAAGGCCGGGGCGTCGTCGCGCGAAATTCCGAAGGTGGTCTGGGTCAGATCGTTGGTGCCGAACGAGAAGAAGTCGACGAACTCGGCGATGCCCCCTGCCCTGAGCGCAGCGCGCGGCAGCTCGATCATGGTGCCGAAAGCAAAGCGGTCGCGCACCGGCTTAGGCAGACGCGCCGCATCGATCTGCTGCATGACGAGGTCGCGGACCCAGCGGACCTCATGAGCGCTGGTGACGAACGGCGCCATGATTTCGAAGGCCACCGGCTCACTGCCCGCCGCCATGGCGGAGCGGACGCCGGCGACCATCGCCTGGACCTGCATCTTGAGGATCTCGGGATAGGTCACGGCGAGCCGCACGCCGCGATGGCCGAGCATCGGGTTGATCTCGGAAATGCGGTCGAGCCGGAGTTTCAACGCGCGCAGTTCGAGGCCGAGGGATCTTGCCGTCTCGTCGATATCCTCCTCGGTCCGTGGCAGGAACTCATGGAGCGGCGGATCGAACAGGCGGACCGTCACGGGGCGCCCGGCCATGGCGGAAAAGATCGCCGAATAGTCGCCCGACTGAAAATCGACGAGACCGTTGAGCGCGGCCCGGCGGTCGCTCTCGTCCTCGGACAGGATCAGGCGGCGGAGCGCCACCATGCGCTCGCGGGAAAAGAACATGTGCTCGGACCGCGCAAGGCCGATGCCTTCGGCACCAAAGCTCAACGCCGTGTTGGCGGCCTCGACGGTCTCGGCATTGGCGCGCACTTCGATGCGGCGCGTGGCGTCGGACCAGCCGAGCAGTTCGCCCAGCGCTCCGCCGAGCCGGGGCCGGCTGAGCGGCAGGACGCCGAGGTAGACGCTGCCGTCGCTGCCATCGATGGTGATTCGCTCGCCGGCCTTCAGCACCAGATCGCCGATCCGGCACGACATGTCGGCGGGGTCGACGCTCAGATCGCGCACGCCGGCGACGCAAGGCTTGCCGGTGATGCGGGCGATGACGCCGGCATGGCTGGTCATGCCGCCACGGGCGGTGAGAATGCCGGTCGCCGCCTTCATGCCATCGATGTCGGCGGGACCGGTCTCGTTGACGACGAGGATGCAACTGCGGCCGCGGGCCCGGAAGCGGGCTGCGTCTTCGGCGGTGAAGGCGATGTAGCCGCTGGCGGCGCCGGGCGAAACGCCGAGGCCGGAGGCGATGGGCGCAGCGGCGTGGTTAGGGCGGAGGCTCGGATGGAGCAGCGCCTGGAGGCGGTCAGGGCTGACGCTGGCAACGGCCTGCTGCTCGGTCCAGGTGCCGCGCTCGACCCGGTCGGTGGCGGCCTCGAGTTCACCGGCGGCGCTCGCCTGGAATGGCCGCGCGGAGAGAAACAGCAGACCGGACGCGCTGAGTGCCGCCGTCACCGTCATGTGCCGGGTTGCGGCGCGATCGATCGCTTCACAAAGCTGCAGGGCCGCGGCAGGCAATGGCCGCGCACCCGACGGCAAGCCCGCAGGGCCGATGGCGCCGGTCTGGGCGTCGCGGGAGAGGAACTGCACGATCTCGCCGGTGGCGGTTGCCTGCACGAGGACGATGCCGCCCTCGTCGTCGGGATAGGCCTCAAACGCATCGGAAATGGCGCGGCCCAGGGGGGCGCGAGGATCGGTTGCCGCGGCTTCGCTCGACGGGGCAGGAAGCGCGACGCGAGCTGGCGGCAGTCGGGCCATGGCGGCGTCGGTGGCAGTGCGGACGGTCAGCGGCGGCGGAACGCCGTCGCGCCCGACGAGGCGGAACAGCGTTGCGACCCAGTGGGCCCGGAGCCGGCTCCCGCCGGTCCGCCGCTCCGCCTGCAGCGCAGCCCAGGCAGCACGCGACACCAGCACGGTCGGCACGGCTGGCAGGTCGGCGTCCCAAACGGCTCGAATCCAGCGCGCCTTGCCCACCAGCAGGCGGCGCTGCGCTTCCGACAGGTTTGCAGTGCCCGTGGCCGGCGCAACGGCAAACATTTCGAGAGCGAGGCTCACGCGGGAATCCCTTGATCAGGCTGGGGGTACATTGTGCCCGCCCAGTGGTCGCACCGCAACGGGCCTTGACTTGGCTCATGCCAGAAAGCATCTGCAATGGGATGATGGATAAACCAAGGCTCGACATCACACTTTGCGCGCCGCGCGGCTTCTGCGCCGGCGTCGATCGCGCTATCCAGATCGTGGAGCTGGCGCTCGAAAAATATGGCGCGCCGGTCTATGTCCGCCACGCGATCGTCCACAACAAATACGTGGTCGACGGCCTGCGCGACAAGGGCGCGGTTTTCGTCGAGGAACTGGACGAAATCCCGCCCGGCGACACACCGGTGGTGTTTTCAGCCCACGGGGTGCCCAAATCGGTGCCGGCCGACGCCGCGGCGCGCAACATGTTCTTCCTCGATGCCACCTGCCCGCTGGTGAGCAAGGTGCATATCGAGGCCAACCGGCATTTCAACGAGGGGCTCGAGACGATCCTCATCGGCCATGCCGGGCATGTGGAAGTGATCGGCACCATGGGGCAGTTGCCTGCGGGGGCGATCAGCCTAGTTCAGACGGTGGCCGATGCCGAGGCGTTCGTGCCGCGCGACCCACAGAAGCTGGCCTACGTGACGCAGACGACGCTCAGCGTCGACGACACCAGCGCCATCGTCGAGGTGCTGCGCCGGCGGTTTCCCTCGATCGCGCTGCCGCACAAGGAAGACATCTGCTACGCGACCACCAACCGCCAGGAGGCGGTCAAGATCGTCGCCCCCAATGTCGATGCGATGGTGGTGGTCGGGGCGCCCGAAAGTTCCAACTCGGTGCGGCTGGTCGAGGTGGCGCAACGCAATGGCTGCAGCAATGCGATGCTGGTCGAGCGCGCGAGCGCGATCGACTGGACGAAGTTCGAGGGCATCACCCGGCTCGGGATCACCGCTGGGGCCTCGGCTCCCGAGACGCTGGTCGACGAAGTGATCGAAGCCTTCGCGCAGCGCTTCGACATCCATGTCAGCGCGCATGGGGCGGGCCGCGAAACGATCGTGTTCAACCTGCCGCGCGAACTGCGTCCCTCCCCCTCCGCATGACCGGGCTCGACCTGATCGAGACCGAGCGGCTGGTGCTCAGCGGCTGGCGCGCCGACCAGATCGAAGATCTGGTGCGGCTGCATGGCGACCCGGTGGTGGCGCGCTACCTCACCTCGCATGGAAGGCCGTGGACGCGGGCCGAGATGGACGCGGCGCTCGCCAACTGGATCGCGCTGTTCGAAACGCGGCGGCTGGGCAAGCTTCGCGTGCGCCGCAAGTCGGACGGGGTGCTGGTCGGCCGGGCCGGCTATGGCATCTATGCGCCGACGGGTGAGCCCGAGATCGGCTATTCGCTGTACCCGGAGTTCTGGGGCAACGGCTATGCCTATGAGGCAGCGTGCGGCCTCAGGGACTGGATCTTTCGCGAGACGGATGCGCCGCACTTCATCGGGCTCGCCGATGTGCGCAACGAGGCTTCGAAGAAGGTGCTCGACCGGATCGGCATGACCCGAACCCATGTGGCTCCTGCGCCCATCGAGCAGCTCTGCCAGTTTTTCATCTACCAGCGGCCAGCCCCATGAGCGACCACGTGACGATCCATACCGACGGCGCCTGTTCGGGCAACCCCGGACCGGGCGGCTGGGGGGCGGTGCTGCAACATGGTTCTACGGTCAAGGAGCTGAAAGGCGGCGCGCCGCTCACCACCAACAACCAGATGGAGCTGACGGCGGCGATCGAGGCGCTCACCGCGCTGAAGCGGCCGTGCACGATCGAACTCCACACCGACAGCAACTACGTCAAGGACGGGCTCAACAGCTGGATCCACGGCTGGAAGAAGAACGGCTGGAAGACGGCGGCCAAAAAGCCGGTCAAGAATGTCGAGCTGTGGCAGGCGCTCGATGCCGCCGTGCAGCGGCACACGATCAACTGGCACTGGGTCAAGGGCCACAATGGCGACCAGATGAACGAGCGCGCCGACCAGTTGGCGAACGAGGGCATGGAGCCGTTCAAGCCCAAGAAGCGCGCCCAGATGATGCCACCGGTCTGAGAGTTCAGGCCGCGGGTTTGCGCTCGATGACGCCGTCGAGATCGGTGGCGCCCGCCACCGTGTTGGAGATGGTGCCGTATTTGCGGATATTGGTGTGGAGCAGTTCGAGCCGCTGATCGGTCTCCTCGGTGTCGACGGTGATGCGGTAGCGGATCGAGACGATTTTGGGCGGGCTGTCCTGCCGCACGGCATCGAGGCTGATGTCGACACCGCGCAGCTTGAAATGCAGCATCGGGGTGACGCGCTCGATGCCCTTGAGCATGCAGGCAGCGATCGAGGCCAGAAACAGTTCGACCGGATTGAAGGCGTCGCGGCGGCCGGCGAGGTCGGTGTCGAGGACGACCGAAGCGGACTTGCACTCGGCGAGGCTTCCATGGGCATCAATGCGGCGGGCCTTTACGTGATAGTCGAGCATTGCGGTACCTTCGGGCTGGGCGTGATCGGAGTTGATTTGCGCTGGGCACGCCGGCGGCCCATGCTGAGCTTATGCGCACCCTGATGATTGCTGCCCTCGCCCTGATCGCGACCCCTGCCCTGGCGCAGTTTCCGCCGCCGGGCATCTATGCCTGCACCGACGTCAGCGGCGCCAAGCTTGGGACGATTTCGCTGCTGGTCGCGGGCGACTACCAATGGGACACCCCGGACGGGAAGAGTGCCATGGGGCAGATCGCTTCTGCGGGTGACAGCGTCGAGGCACTGACCGGGCCGCTGGCGGCGCAGCACTGGATGGGCGGCTTCGCCACCGAGATGGGCCATACCAGGTTCGTGTTCAAGACGGACGCGGGCGAGGTCACGTGCGGGATGCCGCCGGCCTGAGGTGCCGCGCTTCGTTGACCCATAGGCCGATGGCGAGCACCCAGAACAGCCCGGCGCTGAGCGCCGCTGCGCCGATGCCCCAGGCGTCCTGACCGCCGGCGGTGGGGAACAGCATGGCCGAGGCCGTGATGCTCCAGTGATAGAGCACCATCATGAAGAAGTTGGCGCCGGTGCGGCGCCAGAGCCAGGCCATGATCAGCGCATGGGCGGTGAGGACCAGCGGGCCGTTGACCAGGAAGGCGAGGACGAAGAGGCTCCCATAGCCCTTGAGGCCGATGTAGTCGGCCGGCAGGTGCCAGACGCCCCAGATCACGCCGACGATCAGCGCCGAGCCGACGAGGCCGAAGCGGTGGATGAGCTTTGGGAAGAGAAAGCCGCGCCAGCCGAATTCCTCGCCGAGCGCGGCGAGCAGCGGCCAGATCACAGCCAGCGCCATCACCGACGGATCGGCGGGTTTCAGCGGACCGACGAAGATGGGGAGGAGCACCGTGCCGAGCAGCGCCGTGCCGGGGACGATGCCGAGCGCGGCCGCATAGTGCAGCGGCGGCGCGCGGAAGCGGAGGATGCCGCCGAGGAGGTGGGCCACCTGATGGCGACCGCCGATCAGCCACGAGGTGAGGATGGCGGCGAGCGACGGGGCGAAGCCACCGATGACGGCGCAGAGCACGAACGGCGCGGTGACGACGAGGCCGTCGGCAGGCATCGCGACGACCCAGTAGCCCCAGAGCGCCCAGGCCCAGACGAAGGTGCCGACGAGGAAGACGGCGATCGGGCCGCGCTGCACGAGGCGGGCGAGCGGGGTGTCGCGGGTGGGCAGAGTCTCGGCCATGATCGCCTCCGGGGTTTGGGGGCAGTATGGCGGGGCGCGCGGTGGGTTGGGTTGATCGGTGTCAAATGCCTCTTCGGGGCACTTCGGACCCCCACCCACCAGGCTTCGCCTGGTCCCCCCTCCCCGCAAGGGGGAGGGAGCGCCGACTGCGTGGCCAGCGATCCTCCTGGGGGCTAGCCCGCGACCTTGGAGAAGTCGGCGACGAGCAGCATGGTGTTGCGCAGCGCGGCGAGGAGGTGGAGGCGGTTGGCGCGGATGGCGGGGTCGGCGTCGTTGACCATCACCTGCTCGAAGAAGGTATCCACAGGGGCGCGGAGCGTCGCGAGGGCGGCGATGGCGGCCTTGTAGTCGTTGGCGCGGACGCTGGCGGCGGCGGCCGCGTCGACCGACTTGATGGCGTTGGCGAGGCCGGTTTCGGCGTCGAGGGTGAACTTCTGCTGGTCGGAGACGGCGGTGTAGGTCCTGCCGTCCTTCTTCTCCTCGGCGGCCAGGATATTGGCAGCGCGCTTGTAGCCGGCGAGCAGGTTCTTGCCGTCTTCGGTCGAGAGCAGCGCCGAGAGGGCTTCGACGCGGCGGGTGATCTCGAGGATGTCGTCGCTGTCCTTAGAGATGACGGCATCGACGAGATCGTGGCGGGCGCCGGCGTCGCGGAGGGTGACCTTCAGGCGGTCATGGAAGAAGGCCAGAAGGTCGGGCTCGACCGAAAGCGGAAAGGTCAGCTTGTTTTCGACGACGATGCGGATGACGCCCAGCGCGGCGCGGCGGAGGGCGAACGGATCACGCGAACCAGTGGGCTTTTCGTCGATGGCCCAGAAGCCGGTGAGGAGGTCGAGCTTGTCGGCAAGCGCCACGGCGATCGAGACGGGCTCGGCCGGAACGCGGTCGGTGGGACCGAGCGGCTTGTAGTGATCGGCGACGGCGTTGGCGACGGCGGCGGTTTCGCCCTGCGCCAGCGCGTAGTAGCGGCCCATGATGCCCTGCAGCTCGGGGAATTCGCCGACCATGTTGGTGGTGAGGTCGGCCTTGGCCAGCATCGCGGCGCGCTTGGCCTCCTCGACACTGGCGCCGACCTTGGGGGCGATCTCGGCAGCGAGCTTGACCAGCCGCTCGATCCGCTGGAACTGCGTTCCAAGCTTGGCGTGGAACACCGATTCTTCGAGCTTGGGCAGGCCATGCTCGAGCGGCAGCTTGAGGTCGGTCTCGTAGAAGAACTTTGCGTCGCTGAGGCGAGCGCGGATGACGCGCTCGTTGCCGGCAACGATCAGCGCGCCGCCATCGGTCGCGAGGTTGTTGGCGGTGAGGAGGAACTTGTTGGCGAGCTTGCCCTTGCCGTCGCGCAGGTTGAAGCATTTCTGATTGGCGCGGATGGTGGCGATGATCGCCTCCTCGGGCACGGCGAGGAAACTCTCCTCGAAGCCGCCGATCATCACTACGGGCCATTCGACGAGGCCGGCGACCTCTTCGAGGAGGCCCTCGTCGGCAATGACGGTCAGGCCCTGCGCGAAGGCGAGGTGGTCGGCCTCGGAGCGGATGATGTCCTTGCGGCGGTCGAGATCGAGCACCACCTTGGCGCGCTCGAGCGCGGTGACGTAGTCGTCGAAGCGGCGGACTTTGATGGCTTCGGGGGCGAGGAAGCGGTGGCCATAGGTGGTCTGCCCGGCCGTCAGGGTGTGGACGGCGAAAGGGATCACCACCGGGTCTTCGGTGTCGGTGCCGAAGGTCGCCGTGATGGCGCGCAGCGGCCGCACCCAGGTCAGCCCGCCATGGCCCCATTGCATCGACTTGGCCCAGGGGAAATTGGCGATGGTCTTGCCGAGGATGGCGGTCAGCAGTTCAATGGCGGGCGCGCCGGCCTTGTGGACGTGGGCGACGTAGAACTCGCCCTTCTTGGGATCGGACTCGATTTTCGCCTGATCGATCGAGGTGAGGCCGGCGGATTTGAGGAAACCGTCGATCGCCGCCTGCGGGGCGCCGACGCGCGGGCCCTTCTTGTCCTCGTGCTGGTCGGGGGAGCGGGCCGGGATGCCGGCGACGGTCAGCGCCAGCCGGCGCGGCGTCGCAAAGGCCCTGGCGCCCTCATAGAGCAGGCTCGCCTCGACCAGGGCGTCGGTGACGGCCTTCTTCAAATCCTCGGCCGCCTTGCGCTGGAAGCGCGCGGGGATTTCCTCGGAGAACAGTTCAAGCAGCAGTTCGGGCATTTTTGGACCGGATGTGAGGGCGCGCGAGGGTTAGCAAGGGTTTTGGGGAATGTCCAATCGGACGAGCG
>JANXSI010000465.1 GCA_025352765.1 Devosia sp.
TACGCCCAGGGCGACAAGGCCGGGCCGCTGTATCTCGTCGAATTCGGGACCGTGCGAATCTGCCGCCTTACCGCCGACGGACGCCGGCAGATCACCTCGTTCTGCACGGCCGGCGACGTCTTCGGCCTCGAAGAGGGCGACGAGCATCAATCTTATGCCGAGAGCGTCGACGGCGTCGGCGTGCGGTCGCTGCGGGCGGTCAACAGCGCGGCGTTCGCCCAGAAGCTGCTCAGCCTCGCGCTGCGCCGCCTCGCCCGCGCCCAGCGCCACGCGCTGCTTTTGGGCCGGCTCAATGCCAACGAAAAGATGGCGGCGTTCCTCCTCGACCTGCTGGAGCGGCAGGAGTCGGACGACATCGTCAACCTGCCGATGCAGCGCAACGACATCGCCGACTATCTTGGCCTCACCTTCGAGACGGTCTCTCGCGTGCTGCGCGTGCTCAAGGACCGGCGCATCATCCGGCTGCTGTCGGTTGACCGGATCGAAGTCATCGATATCGCGGCACTGACCGCACTGGGCGACTAAACCCCGCAAACCTGCATGCCGGCCGTGGTCGAACGATCACGGCTGTGAGTTTCGCAACATATACCAGTTGCATTCGTCTCATTTTGATCGCCCCGTCGTACCGACCAGTATCGAACACAGCCGAGGGCACCGGGCTTCTCGACGGAAGGGGCGTCGTTGAGCACCAAGCGGCCTGTTCCGGCGGAAATCCCCGCCGACGTGATCGACGCTCTCGCCCGCGCCCTGGTCGATGCTTCGACGGTTCCGGTGCTGCTGCTCGATGCCAAGCTGACCGTGATCGCCGCGAGCGCTTCGTTCTGCGAGGCGTTCCAGTTCGATCCGCGCAACGTCACCGACCATGAGCTGTCGGAACTGGGGCGGGGCGAGTGGGACACGCCGCCGCTCCGCTCGCTGCTGCGGGCGACACTCTCGGGCTATGCCAAGATCGACATTTACGAGATGGACCTCAAGCGCCGGGACCGCGAACCGCGCCGGCTGGCGCTCAACGTGGTCAAGCTCAATGGCCAAGACCGGAACGTGTGGCTGCTGCTGACCATTTCGGACATAACCGACCAGCTTGCCGCGGAGGCGCTGCGCGAGGTGCTGGTGCGCGAAAGGGCCGTGCTGCTCCGCGACATCCGGCACCGGGTGGCCAACAGCCTGCAGATCGTTGCCAGCGTGTTGTTGCAGAGCGCCCGCGACGTGCCGCCGAGCGATTCGCCGCTGCGTCTTGACAGTACCCGGGGACGCGGACGGTCGATCACAGCCATCCAACTGCAGTTGGCGGGCGACGACACAGGCGCGGTGGCGATGCGTCCCTATTTCGAGCAATTGTGCGACAGCCTTGGCGGATCGATGATCGGCGACCACGAGCAGATTACTCTCGACGTCGATATCGACGACAGCATGTGCTCGTCCGAAGATTCGATGGCGCTCGGGCTGATCGTCACGGAGCTGGTGATCAACGCGCTCAAGCATGCCTTCCCGGACCAGCGCAAGGGCGGGATTCGGGTCAGTTATGGATCGAGCGCCGACGACTGGACGCTCAAGGTCAGCGACAACGGCGTGGGAACGCGCGCGGCCAGTGGCAAGCCAGGGCTGGGCACCGGCATTGTCGATGCACTGACTCGAAACCTCGGGGCCACGCAACTTGTCTCAAGCAGCAGTTCGGGAACGAGCGTATCGATCACCGCCGGCGCGGTCCCCGCTCGCGCAGCCTGAGCGCCAGAGGCGACTCGCCTGAGACCGCGACGCCAGTGGCCGATCGTGCTAGCCGGAAGGTCAAAGCGCATCCGGCAGGGAGTACATCGTGGTTCCGTGGGTTGAAATCGACAGGGCGAAGGTGCCAGGCGGCCACGAACTGCGCCTGATGCAGAGGGGCGCGGAATTTTCCATCATGGCCGGGGCCATCGCGCTGATGAGCAGCCGGATCAAGGGCTCCGAAGAGGCACTTGCACGCCTCGCCGCCGACCGTATCGGGGCGCGGCCCAAAGCCAGCGTGCTGATCGGCGGGCTAGGGATGGGATTCACGCTGCGGGCGGCGCAGGCGGCGCTCGGCAAGGATGCCAAGCTGGTGGTCGCCGAACTCGTGCCGACAGTCATCGCCTGGGCCCGCGGGCCGCTGCGGCCGGTGTTCGGGGATTGTCTCGACGACCCCCGCGTGTCGGTGATCGAGGGCGACGTGAGCGGCTTCATCGCGGGCCGCAAGGGTGCCTATGACGCGATCCTGCTCGATGTCGACAATGGGCCATCGCCGCTGACGCGCGACAGCAACGAGGCGATCTACGGCATGGCGGGGTTGAGCGCAGCGCGGACAGCACTGAAGCCCGGCGGCGTGCTGGCGGTGTGGTCGGCCGAACAGAACCCGGCGTTCACCAAGCGGCTGGTGACCTCGGGTTTTACGGTCGAGGAGGTGAAGGTGCGCGCCAATGGCTCGGGCGGCGGGGCGCGGCACCGGATCTGGGTCGCGACGCGACCGGGCGGCGCGTCGGCGGCCGCCTAGCGCTTGCGGTTCTTGCGGGCAGCGTAGCGACGATCGCGCTCGGCCTTCTGTTCGGCCTCGAGGGCGACGAGCCGGTCGGCTTCGGCCCGGGCTGCGGCTTCAGCGGCCTCTGCGGCAGCGATCGCGGCGGCTTCTTCTTCGACCTTCTGGCGGGCGGCGGCTTCCTGCTTCAGGCGCTCGCGCTCAGCGCGTTCGGCGGCCTTGGCGGCGGCGGCGGCGGCTTTTTCGGCCCGGCGCGCCATAACTTCCGGATCGTCGGGCTTGGGCGCGCTCTTGAGTTTTTCGAGGAGCTGCTTCTTGGCGTCGGCGGCGGTCTTCAGGCGCTCGGCAAAATTGTCGGTTCTTGGGGGTTTCATCGATCTTTTTCCGTTGGTCCGATGGTGCGGCGCTCACGCGGCCGGCAGTCTTGAGTCTGTTGACGCGTGCCCTAGCGCATCGCGTCGCGTGCTGTCGATTGGTAAAGCAGCGCACCGCGCCGCAAAAGCTTGAAGACCGCCGGTCAGCCAGCGGTCTTGCGCGGGTGCTGCTCGGCGCCCTCGGCGGACCGCGGCGGCTTGCTGGCCTTCTTCTTGCCCTTGGCGAAGGCAAAGCCTGTGTCGAGCCGCTCGCCCTTGTCGGAGCGCACCTTGAAGCCGGATTCGCGCGGGGCATAGGAGGTACTGCGCGGCGCGGGCGCGCCCTCGGCCCGGGTGATGGTCACACCCTTTTCGCCACTGCCGGCCCGGGCGATCTGCTGGGCGAAGTCTTCGGCCTTGTCGGCGGCAATTTCGAAGCGGGTGTGGGTCTCATCGATCTTAATCGAGCCGACGTCACGCTTGGTGAGGCCGCCGGCCTTGCAGATCATAGGCAGGAGCCATTTGGGATCGGCCCGATGCTTGCGGCCGAGCGACAGGTTAAACCAGACGCCGCCGACCATGTCGGGCGCGCGCGACGGACGCGGCTCGGCGCTGCCATCGGCGACGGAACGCTCCTCGAAGCGCTTGTCGCGGCGGGCGGTCTTGTCGGCAAATGCCGCAACCGGGGTATCGGAAATCTCTTCCGGCACCGGACGGGCAGCGAGCTGCTGGCGCAGATAGGCGGCGGCGAGCTGTTCGGGCGTAAGCTTGGCCATCAGCTCGGCAACGATCGGGGCCTCCGCCTCGTCGGGTGGGGTGGTGGCGAAGGCGGCGTCGAGGATCTGGCGGCGGTAGCGCGCCTCGATCTCGGCAACGCCGGGGGCAGCGCGGACGGTGGCCTCGAGATTGGCGAGCTTGAGCACCCGGCTCGCCGCACCGCGACGGTGGGCCGGAACGATCATTACACAGACGCCCTTGCGACCGGCGCGGCCGGTGCGGCCCGAGCGATGCAAAAGGATGTCCGGATTGGTCGGCAGGTCCGCGTGGATCACGAGGTCGAGGTTGGGCAGATCGATGCCGCGGGCGGCGACGTCGGTGGCGACACAGACCCGGGCGCGTCCATCACGCATGGCCTGCAGCGCGTTGGTGCGCTCGGCCTGACTGAGCTCGCCCGACAGCGCGACGACGGCGAAGCCGCGGTTGGCGAGGCGGGCCGTGAGGTGCTTTACGGCTTCGCGGGTGTGGCAGAAGACCAGCGCGTTGCTCGAATCGAAGTACAGCAGCGTGTTGATGATGGCGTGCTCGCGCTCGCTCGGATTGACTGGCATGAGCTGATATTCGATGTCGGCGTGGCGCTCGGTGGCAGCGGTCGCAGTGAGGCGCACGGCGTCGCGCTGGAAGGTCTTGGCAAGCCGGGCAATGGCCGGCGGCACGGTGGCCGAGAACATCAGGGTACGGCGCTCTTCGGGCGCGGCGGCGAGGATGAATTCGAGATCCTCGCGGAAACCCAAATCGAGCATTTCGTCGGCCTCGTCGAGGACGACAGCGCGCAGGGCGCTCAAATCGAGCGAATGCTTATTGATGTGGTCGCAGAGCCGACCGGGGGTGCCGACGACGATATGGGCGCCTCGATCGAGCGCCCGGCGCTCGGTGCGCATGTCCATGCCGCCGACGCAGGAGACGATGACGACGCCGGCATCGGCATAAAGCCAGGCAAGTTCACGCTGGACCTGCAGGGCGAGTTCGCGGGTCGGGGCGATGACGAGGCCGAGCGGCAATGCCGCGGGGCCGAAGCGCTCGGCGCCATCGAGCAGCGTCGGCGCAATGGCCATGCCGAAGGCGACGGTCTTGCCTGAGCCGGTCTGGGCCGACACCAGCAGGTCGGCGCCGGTGTTGGTGTCCTCAAGGACCGCCAACTGCACGGGGGTCAGCGTGTCGTAGCCATGGGCGGCGAGCGCCGAGGCCAAAGCGGGGTGAATGGCGGCGGGAGCCGCGGGAGTGTCGGTCGATGTCATCGGCAAGGCGCCTTGCAATTTGGCAGTAAAAGCGGGGGGAACTGGCCCAAATCCGAGCGTGGCGGCGGCATAGGCCGCACCGACAACCGAAACTATGGGGTGATCGCGAGCCCCCTTCTGCCCCAAACGGACGAAAATAGCTAGCGGCGTCGGCGAACGAGGCGGAATGCGATGCGAATCATCATGAACGGCCTGCTTTCGGACCGCCCGGATTCTCGCCAATTGGCCGCGCGGAGGTAGACGGCGGTGGCGATTTCCGGTCACTATAGGCAAGGCTCGATGAGCCAAGACAAGGACCCCGCAAAGGGGCCGGGAGGATATTGTTGTCGGGGGAAGAGTACGATCACATCGTGATCGGCGGCGGGGCGTCCGGCTGTGTGGCGGCGGCGCGTCTGGTCACAGACGGCAACCGGCGGGTGCTGCTGCTCGAAGCGGGCCACTCGCATCATCATCCGCTGCTCGACATGCCGCCAGGGATCTTCAAGCTGATCAACGGCAGCAAGTACATGACCTACCACCACACGGTGCCGCAGGCGCATCTCAACGGCCGGGTCCACGATATCCCGCAGGGGAACGTGTTGGGCGGCGGTTCGTCGGTCAACGCGCAGGTTTACATGCGCGGCCGGCCCAGCGACTACAACGAATGGGACGAGATCCTGCGCGGCAACAATGACGGCGCGCCGTGGGACTGGTCGACGGTGCTCGGCCACTTCAAGCGGATCGAGGGCAACAACCGCCTGCAGAACGATCTCCACGGCGTCGACGGCCCCCTGCTGGTGTCGGACCCCGGGCACATCGACGACGTGTCGCGCTGGTTCGTCCAGACGGTGCAGCAGATGGGCGAGCCGTTCACCAACGACTTCAACGGGCCGACGCAGCGCGGGGTCGGGTTCTACCAGTTCATGAACCGGCGCGGGAAACGCAGCAGCGCCGCCTATGCGTATGTCGAGCCGCTCAAGGCCGACAGCCGGCTGACGGTGAAACTGCGCGCCGCGGTGCAGCGGATCAATATCGAGAACGGTCGCGCAGTCAGCGTCACATGGCGCGACAGCTCGGGCGAACATACGGCGCATGCCCGCTCGGATATCGTGGTGTCGGCTGGGGCGCTTGTGACGCCGAAGCTTCTGATGCTCTCGGGGCTCGGACCGGCGGAGCACTTGCGCGAGCACGGGATCGCCAGCGTCGTCGACCTGCCGGGCGTCGGGCAGAATCTGATCGACCATCCGGAAGTGCCGACGATCTCGCTCGCCAA
>JANXSI010000496.1 GCA_025352765.1 Devosia sp.
ATCGGGTATTGCGCGGCCTCTCGGGCCTGGCCGATACACGGGCGCCCGATGGCGCCGTGCTGTTTGCGCGCGAGCTCACGCCGACGCAGTTTCTGACGGTCGACTGGGGGCAGGGCGGCGGCATCGTCCTGACCGAAGGCAGCGCCGCCAGCCACGTTGCCATGCTCGCCCGGGCGCGGGGCGTGCCGATGCTGATCGGCGTGCGCGGCCTCGCCCCCGCCGACGACGATTTCGTGCTGCTCGATGCCGAGCACGGAGAGGTGATCGTTCAGCCCGATCCCGAGGCGCGCCGCGACTTCCTCAAAGCGAGCACCCTGCATAACCAACTGGTCCAGCGCGCCCGCTCCCGCATGGGGGAGAAGGCGGTCACCCGCAATGGCCAGCCGATCGACGTGTTCGTCAACATCGCCCAGCCGGCCGAGGTCGAGACCATCGATATCGCCCATTGCGACGGCGTCGGCCTGATGCGGACGGAATTCCTGTTCGGCGATGGCCTGCCGGACGAAGAGACGCAGTATCGTGCCTATCGCCGGGTGCTGGAGTGGGCGACCGGCAAGCCCGTCACCATCCGCACCGTCGACGCCGGTGGCGACAAGCCGGTGCCCGGCTTCACCGTCGAGGAGGGGAACCCGTTCCTCGGCCTGCGCGGCCTGCGCCTGTCGCTGACGCGGCCCGATGTGTTCCGTGTGCAGATCCGTGCGTTGCTGCGGGCGGCCCCGCATGGGGCGCTGAAGGTGATGTTTCCCATGGTCAGCATCATCGGCGAATACCACGCCGCGGTGGCGCTGTTCGCCGACGAAGCTGCCGCACTGTCGGCTGCAGGCATCGCCCACGCCATGCCGCCGCTCGGCATCATGGTGGAGGTCCCGGCGGTCGCCATCCACCCGCAGACCTTCGCCGAGGTGGCGTTCTTTTCGATCGGCTCCAACGATTTGACGCAATATGTCATGGCCGCCGGTCGCGACAATGGCGCCGTAGCGGCCCTCAACGACACGCGCAACCCTGCCGTATTGTCGCTGATCCGCACTATCGTCGCCTTTGCCAACGAGAACGCCATTCCGATCAGTCTTTGTGGGGATGCCGGAAGCGATCCGGCAGTTATCCCTGCGCTGCTCCGGGCGGGCCTCCGCGCGCTCTCGGTCGCTCCGGCACAACTGCCGCTGGCCAAGGCCGCGATTTCGCAAGCCTCGACGTCGGACGGGGCAGATGGCCAAGACTGAACCGGCTGAGAGCGGCGCCGAAAACCACATCCATGCCTATAAGCTGGTGCTCTCGCGGGTGCTCGAGACGCGACCGTCCGGGACGCGGCAGCGGCTCGCCGATGCGCTGGGGAAGCACCGCTCCTTTATCACCCAGATGACCAGCGCCAGCTACGCTACGCCGATTCCGCAGCGACACCTGGCGACGCTGTTTTCCGTCTGCCACTTCAGTCCCGCCGAGCGCGACGCCTTCATGCTTGCCTACCGCAAGGCGCATCGTGGGCGGCTCGAGATCGGCGATGCCGAGCGCAGGACGCGGCACCTGTCGCTGCTGGTGCCCGATTTCGGCAACGACAAGGCCAACACTGCCTTCGACAAGGCGATGAGCGAATTCGTGCAGAAGATGACAGGGTTCATGCGCAAGCCTGGAGGGGAAGAGTGAAATGAAGAAGTTCGTGAACGCCGTCGATACGGTTCTCACCGAGAGCCTCGATGGTTTTGCCGCGGCCCACGCTGACATCGTGCAACTGGGCGGTGGCCACAAATTCGTCCGCCGCAAGTCGCTGAAGCCCGGGAAGGTTGCGCTGCTCTCGGGCGGCGGCACCGGGCATGAGCCGCTGCACGCCGGCTTTGTTGGCGCCGGCATGCTGGATGCTGCCTGTCCCGGTCAGATCTTTACTTCGCCCACGCCCGACCAGATGGCCGAAGCCATGGCCGAGATCGATACCGGTGCCGGTACGCTGCTCATCGTCAAGAACTACGAGGGCGACCTGATGAATTTCGAGATGGCCGCCGAGATCGCCGAAGGCCGGGTCGAGCGGGTCGTCGTCAACGACGATCTCGCTGTCGAAGATTCGCTCTACACCATCGGCCGTCGCGGCGTCGCCGGCACGCTGGTCGTCGAAAAGCTCGTCGGTGCGGCTGCTGAACGGGGCGCCGATCTCGACGCCCTCAAGGCCCTGGGCGAGGGCGTCAATGCAGCGACCCGCTCGATGGGCGTGGCGCTCACCTCATGCACGGTGCCGGCGGCCGGCAAGCCGATGTTCGAACTCGGCGCCGACGAGATGGAGTTCGGCGTCGGCATCCATGGCGAGCCGGGGCGTCGCCGCGAAAAGCTGCGATCAGCCGACTCGATCGCCGAGGAGATTGTGGCCGCCATCGCCGGCGACCTGTCGCTCGCCAAGACCCCGGTGCTGCTGTTCGTCAACGGCTTCGGCGGCACGCCGTCGATGGAGCTCTATCTGATGTACAACGCGGCGCGGCGCATGCTGGAGGCTCGTGGTATTGTCGTCGCCCGCTCGCTCGTCGGCTCGTATGTGACCTCGCTCGACATGGCCGGCTGCTCGATCACCGTCACGGCGCTGGGCGACGACCTCGTCGCGCTCTGGGACGCACCGGTTCACACCGCGGCCCTGCGCTGGGGCGCCTAGCAGCGCCCGCTCGTCCTTAGTGGAAGGCGGTGAGGAACATCGCCGCCATGACGATGATGATCACGGCGCCGATGACGGAGCCGACCAGCAAAGTCTTGGCGCGCTGGAAATCCTGCGCGATTTCGTAGCGCACGATCGGCGCGGGTTTCAT
>JANXSI010000501.1 GCA_025352765.1 Devosia sp.
CCCCGCAAGCGGGAGAGGAGTCCCGACTGCAGGGGTCGGTTCCTGCTACAGCACCTTCGTCACTTCGAGGAACCCGCCGCGTTCGGCGTTGGCGGCGGTGATGGCGGCTTCCGAGCCGAGCACGGCCACGTGGCCCTTGCCGGCAACTTCCGCCAGCACCTCGCCCAAGCGCTGGAAGTCGGCGGCGGTGGCGCCCAGCACTTCGTCGCGGCGCTGCTGGCGGTTTTCGTCGGTGTTGCCGGTCAATTCCCACATCAGCGAAATGAAGCCCTTGGCATCGGGCAGCCGGTAGGTGTCGATCGAGCCGATGGCGCCGATGATCGAGCGCACCAGATCCTGCTCGCCGACCCCTTCCTTGAGATAGGCCGCCGCGCCGTCATAGGCGGTGAGCGTCTCGAGCAGATTGGGGTCGCGGTAGGACGAAAAGAAGAAGCCGCCCGAGAACGGATCAAAGCTCGCCGACCCGCCATAGGCGCCGCCCTGGACGCGCACCTTGTCCCACAGATAGGTGGTGTTGAGGTGCCGCAGCGCGACCGAACTGGCGCCGGTGTGGACGTAGCCCAGCGGATAGAGATTGGCGCCCTTGGCGACATAGTTGACCTGTCCGGGGAAGGTGAACCCTTCCGAGCGCTGCGGCAGCAGCGGCCAGCTGACCAGCGGCGCTTCGGCGGCCGGCAGATTGGCGAGGAACGCCTCGAGCTCGGGCCGGAACGACGTCCAGCTGGCGCTGTTGGCGGTGACGTTGACGACCATCGAATTGCGGTCGAACAGCAGGTCGCGCAGCCGGAGCAGTGCCGCCTCGACGCTGGGCCAGTCGCTGTCGACACGCTTGATCAGCTCGCGCAGGAAGAACAGATAGGCAAAGCCGCCCGACTGCTCGTTGGCCCACGAAGCCGGATTGAACGAGGCGCCGAGCCGCGAGGCGGCGAGCTGGCTGCCCCGGCCGGCGAGACCGGATTCAAAGCCCGCCTTTTCCTCGAGCAGCATCTGCCGGATGCGCTCGCGGTTGGAGAACTGCGCCGACTCGATGACGTCGGAAATGATGGCGAGCAGCTCGCCAGCCTTGTCCGGCACCGCCTTGCCGCGGATAAACAGCCAGGCGCTGACACCGCTGCCGTCCTTCATCATGCTGATCGAGCGCGAGGCGCCGATGCCCCCGGTCGAGCGGCCGATGCGCTGCGTCAGCGACACGAAATCTTCCTTGGCGGTGCCGGTCTGGAACAGGGCGCGCGAAAAGATCGAGAGATACGGCACGAGATTGGCCGGCACCCGGCGCAGGTCGAAGCCGAGATCGAGATAGATGACGCCGTTGGTCGCGAGCGCGTGGGTGTAAAGCCGCGCGCCGTTGAGCGTGTCGCGCTCGATCGGGATGGCCTTGTTGGTGCGATCGAGATCCTTGAGGCCGAGCGAGGGGATCTTCGCCAGTGCCTCGGGCGGGTCGACCTCGTTCTGCAAAGCCTTGAGCTTTTCGGTGATCTCGACCACCTCTTCGCGTTCCTCCTCGGTGAGGCCGGCAGCGACGGTATCGAGCCGCGCCCGCTCCTCGGCGGCTTCCTCGGCCGCCTGGTTAAGGTCGGCCTTGAGCAGCACCGTGGCGCGATGCGTATTGTCGAGCAGCGTCTGCTGGATCAGCGTTTCAAACACCCGGGCGCCGGACGCCAGATGGCCCTTCAGCGCCGCCAGTGGCCGCTCATAGGTCAGCGCCTCGAACGGATCGCCGCCATGCAGCCAGTTGCGCATGGTGCGGAACATCAGGGCCATGCCGCGCGGGAACGAGCCGGTGTTGTTTTCGCGCAGCGCGAACTCGAACGAGTTCATCGACGCCTCGATGGTAGCGGGGTCGATGCCGTCCTTGACCAGCTTGCCGAGCGTCTCGAGCACCAGCGCCTCGACCTTGGGGCCGTCGGCCTCGTCGATGCCCTTCATGCCGACGGTGAAATAGGGCTGCAGGTAATCGTCGGCCAGGCCCGAGCCGGTGAGCCCTTCGCCCAGACCCGATTCGGTCAGGGCCTTGCGCAGCGGCGAGGCCGAATTGCCCACGAGGATGTGCTCGAGCACGCTGAGTGCGAGAAGCTTTTCCGGATTGTCGATCTCGTCGAGCATCCAGCTGATCTGTACCATGCCGGTCTTCTTGCCGGGCTCGGCCTCGTTGGCCGAATAGGTGCCCTCGAGGTGTTTCGGCGCGCTCCAGCGCGGCTGCAGCCGCACCGCAGCATCGACCGGCGCCGCGTCGAACTGGCTCAGATACTCATCGAGGATGTCGAAGCGGCGATCCGCCGGATCGTCGCCGTAGAACACGATTCTGGCATTCGACGGATGGTAGAACCGCTTATGGAAGTTCTTGAAATAGTGGTAGGTGAGATCGGGGATGGCCTTGGGGTCGCCGCCCGAGTTCACCCCATAGGCGTTGTCGGGATAGAGCGATTGCTGGCTGAGCTTGCCCAGCACCGCCGCCGGCGACGAATAGGCGCCCTTCATTTCGTTGAACACCACGCCCTTGAACGCCAATGGCATCTGCGTGCCATCGGCCTCGTAGTGCCAGCCCTCCTGGCGGAAGGTGTCTTCGGTGATCAGCGGGAAGAACACCGCGTCGAGATAGACGTCGACGAGATTGTAGAAATCCTGGAG
>JANXSI010000523.1 GCA_025352765.1 Devosia sp.
CGCCGAGGAAACGAACCAGTACGCGGCCCGCACCAAGGCGGTGTATTTCCACACCAGCCACCCGGGCCTCTGTGCCGCCTTGCGCCGCAGCAAAAAGTGGGTGCAGGTGAGCCAGATGATGGGCGGCGGCCACAAGGGCAAAAGCTCCAAGTCGGTCGCCCGCTCTTTCGCCAAGAACGGGAGCCCCTCGGGCGCAAAGGCGGTCGGGGCTGGCGCAGGCTACGGCGGCCACCTTCGCGCCGTGCAAGGTTTCAAGATGCAAAGGCCGGTCGCATGAAGGTCCTGCTCGCCGGCCAGAAATGGTTCGGCCTCGAGGTTTACCGGGCCATCGCGGCCATTGCCGACGTCACCCATGTCTGCGCCCCCCGCGGCGACCGCCTATTCGACGCAGCTGTCTACAGGGGGGCATCGACAATTGAGGCGGGTGGGCTTAAGGCCGAATCCATGCCCGACGGTATTGACCTCATTGTTGCCGCGCACTCGCACGACTTCATCGGCGAGCGCACCCGGCACCGCGCCCATTGGGGCGGCATTGGGTACCACCCGTCGCTGCTGCCGCTTCATCGCGGCCGCGACGCTGTCGAGTGGGCAATCCGGATGGGCGACCGGGTGACCGGCGGCTCGGTCTACCGGCTGTCGAATCGGATGGACGGCGGCGCCGTCCTCGCCCAGCAGCATGTCTTCATCGAGAAGGGCGACACGGCAGCCGAGCTCTGGCGCCGGGACCTCGCGCCGCTCGGCGTTCGCCTCCTCGCCGAGGCCGTCGCCCGGTTCGAACGCGACGGTTTCGTGCCGGGCCACGAGCAGAACGAAAGCCTCGCCACGTGGGAGCCTTCCATCGGTCGGCCGCCGGCGTTCCGGCCCGACCTCATCATGCTGGGGAGCGGCTGATGCTCCTCCGATTCCGCGGCGATCACCTCGCCGACGCGGTCAAGGCCGGCACCAAGCGCGCGACGTTGCGCACCGGGCGCTCGCCGCGGCCCGCTGAGCGGCTGACGCTGATGTGCGGGCGGTACCGCCTGGTGGAGCCCGACCCGGCCGCTGTGGAGCCCTTGGCGGTGTCCGTGCGGCTGTCGCCGCTCAAGGTCACAAGCGCGGGCGAGCCGCTCGACCCGGGCCCGCTGTTCGCCAGCCTCGGCCACGCAAGCGTCGAGGACGCGGTGAGTTACTACCGCGCCCTCAATGGCGACGTCTTCGACGGATGGGTTATTCGGTGGTGAAGCGTATCGGCCATGACGCGGGCGGCAGGGTCAGCTTATTGGACAGCGGGCCGCCGGGCTCGCTTCTGGCCCTCGTCACGCTGGAGCTATCAACCGGCACGGGCTGACGCGTCTTAAAGGCTAGCAGCTCCACCGCCCACCGCGGCGCCGGATTCGCGCTCTTGCTGCCTTTGGGTTTTAACCAGGCGTCGATCGTGTGCGGCGAGACGTAGAGCAGGGACGCCGTGGCGGCCCGGGTGAGCCTCGACCCCTTCATAAGTGTCCGCAGTTCGTGGGCGTTGTCGAGCGGCACGGGGGGCTTCCTCGGGGCGCCCGCCCTCCCGAACATTTCGGGGAACATAGCGGGCAGCCCGCCCGGCGGCATCGTCGGCACCGGCACGTTGCCCTTCAGGGGCATGATGGTCGGATAGAGGGACTTTGCCTCGTCGATTTCGGCCTTGGTCAACCTCGGCAGCTTGTAGCGCTTCATGGTTTCTCTCCAGTGGCGGGCTCGAACGGCCAAAAATGCGGGTGCTTGCCGTCCTCGGGCACGAGAACGCCGAGCGTGTCGTCGATGGTGGCCGGCTCGACCTCGATCAGGGCGCGGCCCTCGCCTTCGCAGTGGGAACAAATGACCTGCCGGTACTCCGGCTCGCTGGCCCCGCTCGATGCCGGCAACGGGCCTTCGTCCCACTCGCCGGCGCCGTCGCAGGCCGGGCAGGGGCCGGGCCTAATGTCGGGGGGGTCGATCATGCGGCTGACCACCCGCGCGACCCGCTCGTAAGCTGCGGCCTCGCTGCGCATGATGTGCTGGCTCGTGGCGCTCGCTCTAGCTACGCGCCCCCGGATCGACGCGGCTGCTTCTCTCAAATCGGACTCCAACTCGGCGAGGCTTTGCGGAACGCGGCTTGGGTTCTCGAGGCTCATTTTACAGACCATATGTCGCCGTCCACGCTGGCGTGCTGGTAGCTCGGCGGTATTGGCCCCGCAGTCGTTTCGTTCATCACCGCCTCTCCAGCGGCTAGCATTAGCTCGGCTTTAGCAGTCGAGATCTGCAGCCAGCGGCGCGCGGCTCCCCAATAGTGGGCACGTGCGCGGCCGTTCTTGTCGGTGCTGAAACGAATGGTCGTGATCGGCTTGTTCATCGGACATCTCCACAAGGCGCTGTGCAGGTATTTAATACCCACACGAGGCCGGGAAGCCATAGCTTAATTTCACCCACCGGGAGCCGCCCATGTCGCCTGCTCGTCGCGCAATGATGGACCGGATTGCTCAGCCGCCAGGCACCGCGCCGCGCATCGGTGGCGATATCGTCGAGGCGCTGAAGCGCAGGGCTGCCGCCGGCGACGCTCACGCCATCAAGATGCTGGCCGACCACGCGATCAGGCCGCCGAAGAAAGCCAAGCGCAAATGACGACGCCACGTAAACCGGCGGCCAAGGCGAAGAAGCCGGCCGCCCGCGGGCCTGCCGCTCGAAAGGCGGCCGTTGCCAAGCCGGGAAAGCGCGGGGGCGGGCGCCCGGCCTTCGTGCCGAACGCGACCGACCGCGGCGCCGTCAAGGCGCTGGTGGGCTTCGGCATCCAGCAGCCCGAGATTGCCCGCCACCTCGGCGTCAGCGTCCCGACGCTGCGCAAGCACTTCAAGGACGAGATCGCCACCGGGCTGACCGCCGCCAACGCTACCGTGGCCGGGCGCCTCTACGCCCTCACCGGCGGCAAGGGGCGCGAGGCCGTGACGGCGTGCATCTTCTGGCTCAAGACCCGGGCCGGCTGGCGCGAGACCGACGTGGTTGAGGTGACAGGGCCGGACGGCGCGCCGCTGCTTGCGCAGTCGCAGGTGACGTTCTTCCAGATCCCCGACAACGGTCGGGGCACGCTGGCGATCACCGATCAAAGCGGGGACTAAGTGGCGCGCCCCGCGGCCAAGGCCGCCCGCCCGCCCGCCGTCATCGTCCGGCCCCAGCCCGGCCCGCAGACGTCGTTCCTCTCGACCGCGGCCGATATCGCCATTCTAGGCGGCGCGGCTGGCGGGGGAAAAACGTGGGGCCTCCTCATGGAGCCCCTGCGGCACGTGGCGAACAAGGAGTTCGGCGCCGTGTTCTTCCGCCGCACGCTGGTGCAGGTGCGAAACGAGGGCGGCCTCTGGGACGAAAGCGAAAAGCTCTACCCGCTGCTTGCGGCCAAGCCGCGCAGCGCCCCGGACATGAGCTGGACGTTCCCCTCGGGCGCCTCTGTGTCGTTCGGCCACCTCGAGCACGATAAGACGGTGCTCAACTGGCAGGGCTCGCAGATCGCCTTGATCTGCTTCGACGAGCTGACGCACTTCAGCGCCAAACAGTTCTGGTACATGGTCTCGCGCAACCGCTCGATGAGCGGCGTGAAGCCCTATATCCGAGCCTCGTGCAACCCGGACGCGGACAGCTGGGTGGCAAAGTTCATCGCCTGGTGGATCGACCCCATCACCGGATATGCCATTCCAGAGCGCAGCGGCGTGCTGCGGTGGATGGTCCGCGTCGGTGACGCCATCATCTGGGCCGACCGGCCCGAGGACCTCGCGCACCACCTCGACCCGATCGAGGGAAAGCCGATCCCGCCCAAGTCGGTCACGTTCATCCCGGCCAAGCTCAGCGACAACCAGAAGCTGATGATCGCCGACCCGAGCTACCTCGCGAACCTGCTGTCGCTGCCGACCGTCGAGCGCGAGCGCCTGCTGGGCGGCAACTGGAAGATCCGGCCCGCCGCGGGCCTGCTGTTCCGCCGCGACTGGTGCAAGGTCGTCGACGCCGTCCCCGCCGGCACCCGGTTCGTCCGGGGCTGGGATTTGGCCGCGACGGCCAAGACCGACCAGAACGACCCGGACTTCACGAGCGGCACCAAGATGGGCCGCCAGCCGGACGGCCGCTACATCGTGGTGCACAACACCAGCGAGCAGGCCAGCCCAGCGCGCGTCGAGGCCATGGTGCTCAACACCGCCACGGCCGACGGCATCGAAACCACGCAGGCGCTGCCGCAGGACCCGGCACAGGCCGGCAAGGCGCAGAAGGCGGCGTTCGTCAAGCTGCTGTCGGGCTTCACCGTGCACGTCACCCCCGAGGGCGGCGACAAGGTCACCCGGTTCGGGCCCTTCTCGGCGCAGGCCGAGGCCGGCAACGTCGATGTGCTGCGCGGCGCTTGGAACGAAGGCTGGTTTGGTTCGCTCGAGGGCTTCCCCGACGCAACCCACGACGACGACGCCGACTCGACCAGCCGGGCGTTCAATGAGCTGGTCAGCGGCTACGCCTCGCAGGGCATGCTCGAATACTA
>JANXSI010000544.1 GCA_025352765.1 Devosia sp.
GCCGCCTTTGCCGCGACACCGGCGTTCCAGGCGCTGGGCGAGGCCCATGCCAGACTGATTGCGAGCTACCGTGCCGCCGATGTGACCGGGGCCGAGATGGCGCTCGCCGCGGCGCGCGCGCTGGCCCCGGCGAGCCTCGAAAAGCTCTACGACAAATATGCCGAGCGGCTTGTGAGCCTCAGGGCCGAGCCGCCGCCGGCGGGGTGGGACGGAGTGTTTACGTCGAAGGAAAAATAACAAGGGGCCGGCCTGCGGGACCGAGACCTCCGGGAGGGGTGACGTGTGGATTGAAGGAATTGGCTACGCCGGCGCGGTGCTGACGGTTGCGACCTACGCCGTGAGCACGATGATCCCGCTGCGGATCCTCGGATTGATTTCGAGCCTGACGTTCCTGATCTATGCGCTCATCACCAAGGACTACCCCTCCGCGCTGATGGAAGGCACGCTGGTGCCACTTAATGCCTTTAAGCTGGCGCAGATGCTCAATCTCACCCGGCAGGTGCGGATTTCGGCCAACAGCGACCTGTCGATGGGATGGCTGGCGCCATACGGGACACGGGAGCAGGCGATCGCCGGCCAGATCCTGTTCCGGCAGGGCGACGTGGCCAACGCCATGTACTACATCGAGAGCGGGCGCTTCCGGCTGATCGAGGCCGGCATCGAACTGGGCCACGGCCAGATCGTCGGCGAACTCGGCATGGTGGCGCCGGACAATGCCCGGACGCAGGGGCTCGAATGCATCGAACCGGGCGAGCTGCTCAGGGTCAGCTACACCGATTTCAAGCAGCTCTACTTCCAGAATCCTGGATTCGGGTTCTATTTCCTGCGGCTGATCAGCGACCGGCTGTTCGCCAATGCGGCGGCGGCACGGGCGGGCGCCGCACCGGTGGCGGCGGGGGCCCCGTTGGCCGCGGCGGCGACACCCTGACGGCCCCGCGAAATTCAGACGGCCGGACCCGCGCGAGCAGGTCCGGCCGTCCTTTATAGTCGGGCGCCCCCCGACTATTGCGTGAAACCGACATTCTCCATGTGGAGGCTCAGCGTCGGGGTGATGCCCGAGCCGGTGACGGTCTTGTTCATGAGATAGTTGAGCGTCTCGTAGTGGACGAACACCAGCGGCGCGTCGGCGGTGACGGTGGTGCGGATCTGCCGGTAGAGGTCCTTGCGCTCGGCGTCGTCGCTGCTGGCAGCGGCCTTGTCGATCAGCGCGTCGACGTCGGGGTTGGAGTACTGGACCGTGTTGATCGGCCCGCCCGACTTGATCACCAGCGAGTAGAAATTGTCGGGGTCGATCGTGCGTTCCTGGTAGGCGCTCGTCACCTGGTAATTGCCCGCCACATAGGCGTCGTACCAGATCGACACGTCGACCGGCTTGATGGTCATGTCGATGCCAATGGCCTTGAGCTCGTCGCGCACCACCTGCCCGGTCTTGAGCAGTTCGGGGTATTGCGGCAGGCCCAGATATTCGACGCTGAGGCCGTTAGGATAGCCGGCTTCGGTGAGGAGCTGCTTGGCCTTGGCGATGTCCTGTTCGGCGCCGAACACGCCCGTCGCGTCGTACCAGACCGAGCCGGTCGGCACTTCCTCGAGGCCCAGTTCACCGGTGCCCAGATACGCCACGTCGCGGATGTCGGACCGGCTGATCGCCAGCGCCACCGCCTGGCGGACCTTCGGATTGTCGAAGGGCGGCTTCTTGGTGTTGAAGGCGAGGAAATCGGGAATGCCGGCGACCGGGCTCGTCACATAGGTGAAGCGGCTGTCGGCCTTGAGCGCCGGCACCTGCTGCAGCGGCACCGCGTCGACCCAGTCGAGCTCGCCCGCCGAGAGCGCATCGATGCGGCTCTGGTCGACCGGCAGGAACTTGTAGGTGATGGCATCGAGATGCGGCAGGCCAGCCTTGAAGTAGGTCGGGTTCTTCTTGAGCGAGATGTGGTCGCCCTGCACCCATTCGACGAACTCGAACGGGCCGGTCCCGACCGGGGTGCGGGCCGGATCGCCGCTCTCGATCGCCTTCTTGTTGACGATCTCGCCATTGGTCGCGAGGTTGGTGAGGAAGGGACCGAACGGCGATTTGAGGTGGAACACCGCAACCGCCGGGTCGGTGGCGTCGACCGACTCGATCTGCGCGTAAAGGCCCGCATAGGCGCTGGCGGTCTTGGGGTCGAGGATGCGCTCGAAGGTGTATTTCACGTCGGCCGAGGTGAACGTCTCGCCGTTGTGGAAGGTGGCGTTGGTGACGAGGTCGAATTTCCAGGTCTTGGGGTCGACCTGCGTCCATTTCGTCGCAAGGTCGGAGACGAACTGGCCCGAAGCATCGAGATCGATGAGCTTGCTGAAGATGCCCTCATAGACCTGCGCGCCGGTGTAGATCGACGAGGTCGCCGGATCGAGCACGTCGGGCTCGCCGGTGAGCGCCGCTCGCAACTCGCCGCCGTCCTTGATGTCGGCGGCGAAAGCGCCGGTCGAGGTCGCGAGCAAGAGGCCGATGGTGAGGGCCGCGAGGGTCCGGGTGAGCGCGCCCACGGGACGCTGCGGGGTAAGCGGTGACAACTGCATGAAACTGTTCCTTGGCTGGATAGGGAGCTTAGGCGGAGACACTGCGAACGAAGTCGAGAAAGGCGGTGTTGAACGGATCGGGCGATTCCCAGAGGCACGCATGGCCGCCCGGAACGGTTTTCCACTGCGCGCCGGGGATCGCGGCCTGCAGCTCTTTGGAGAGCCGCACCGGGATGAGAATGTCCTCTTCGCCCGCGAGCACCAGGGTCGGCACCTTGATCTCTGCCACCCGGCCGAGCGCGTCGTGCGTCTGGATCACGGCGAGCTGCGCCACATAGGCCTCGAGCGACATGTCGAGCCCGGCCATGGCCGCTGCGAAGTCGGCAGCGTCGCCCGGACGCTCGGTAAAGAACGGCCCGGTGAAGGCCCAGAGCGCCACGTCGCGCATCACGAACGGCACGTCGGTCTTGGCGGCGAGGTCGGCCCAGAAGGCGAACATGGTCTGGCAGAAGGCGTCGGCCTTGCCATAGGTGCAGGCGAGCGTCACCGATTTGAGGTCGCCCGGATAGGCGATGGCGTATTCCTCCGAGATCATGCCGCCCATCGACACGCCCATCAGGTGGAAGCCGCT
>JANXSI010000587.1 GCA_025352765.1 Devosia sp.
AGCCAAACTTGCCATTGTCGCCGCCATGCGCAAGCTCCTGATTACCGCCAACGCCATGCTCCAACGCGACACCCCGTGGGCGCCCAACGCTTGACCAGCCGCACCTAGCAACACGGTTGCTGAGCTTGTCGAAGGACGAGGACCGGGATGCCCAGTAGACCCGACCTCATGGTCCGACAAGCTCACCATGAGGTCTCGCGGGCCCGAAATGAGGTGTCCCGGCCTGTCTAGACCTACAGATATTGCCGCCCGGCCACCCAGATGCCGACGATCACCGGGAAGCCGTCGACGACGCGGACGCGAAGGAGATCGGCGCGCAGCCCGGGGGCGATGCGGCCCCGGTCGGTGAAGCCGACGATGGCGGCGGGGGCCGAGGTCACGGTGCGGATGGCGGCCGGCAGGTCGCCAAGGCCCTCGGCGACGAGGAAGGCGCCGTGGAGAAGGCTCGCCGGCACATAGTCCGACGTCAGGATGTCGAGGAGGCCGGCCCTCGCCAGCGACATGGCGCCGACATTGCCCGAATGCGAACCGCCTAGAACGACGTTCGGCGACCCCATGACGATCGACTGGCCGAGCTCGCGCGCCCGCTGCGCGGCGAGCAGCGTGGTCGGGAATTCGCTGATCGTGATGCCGTCGGCGTGCGACTGCTCGACATCGGCAATGGTGGTGTCGTCGTGGCTGGCGATATGGATCTGCCGCTCGCGCCCTGCCCGGCCGATCGCCTCACGTGCCGCCGGCACCAGGCGCTGCTGATGTGCCAGGCGCTCGTTGAGGTAGACGGCAAATTCCTCGTCGGTCCAGAAATTGTTGTGCCGCTTGCGCCGGAACGCCCGGTAGAGCGCGAGGTCGTGCCACTGCCGCTGGCCGGGCGTGTGGTCCATCATCGACAGCAGCCGCACATACGGGTTGTCGACGTGCTCCACCAGAATGGGCAGGAGCCCGGGATCCGACAGCTCGCAGCGAAAGTGGAAATAGTGCTCGGCCTTGAGCAGGCCCGCCTCGCGGGCCGCGTTCACCCCGCCGATGGCGCGATTGAGCATGGCCGTGCGCGCCCCGCCGCTGTCGTAGTCGCCGAGCGACAGCGAATCGAGCACCGTGGTGATGCCGCTGCCCAGCACCTGCCAGTCATGGGCGAGCGCCGCCCCCACCGCCGACGGCCACTGCACGCCCGGCCGCGGCTGGAAATGATGCTCGATGGCGTCGGTGTGGAGGTCGATCAGCCCTGGGATCAGATAGTCGCCGTCGAAATCGACCGGCGCCGCGCCGCTCTCCGGCGCTTCGACGATGAGGCCGCCGGACAAGGAGAGGTCGCCCTCGACCACCCTGTCCACCAGAACGATCCGGGCGTTGACCAGCGAGGCGGTGCCGCCCCGGGTTTCGTTGCGCAGCAGCAGATCGTCCATCGTTCCGGTCTCCATCCAGCCCGGGTGCTTATGGCGCCTCGATGACGGATTTGCGACGGCCTCGGCGGGCTCGCGCCGGCTGCGGTCAGGCCGGCACGGCGCGGGGGCTCCGCACGGTGAGCAGCAGGGGCGCCGCCAGCAGATAGAGCCCTGCCCCAACTGCCCAGACAGCTCCCGGCCACACCCTGCGGGTCGAGAAATACAGCGCCGTGCAGAGCACCGGTCCGGCCACGGACGCCAGGCTTCCAAGGCTCGTCAGCACGCCCGCCAGTTCCCCCTGTTTGTCCGCTCCGACCTTGCTGGTGCACAGCGATTGCAGGGCCGGCTGCGCGATGCCGCCCAGCGCGAACAGCGGCGTCACGGCAAACCCCATCCAGCCCTGGTCGGCCAGTCCCATCAGCAGATAGGCGAGAGCGTCGAACGCAACCCCGAGAAAGATCGTCCACAGGTCGCCGAAATGCTTCGAGAAAAAGCCGGTGAGCAGCGCCTGGGAGAGCGCCATGCACACCCCGAACAGCGAGATCGACACGCCGATGGCCGCGGCGTCCCAGCCGAAACGATCGGCGGTATAGAGCACCCAGATGGTGCCGGGGACCGCGGCGATCAGCCCGAACACCACGTTGACGACGACTAGCGGCAGCAATGGCTTGAACTCCCACAGCCAGACCAGCGGCGCCAGCGGATTGAGCGCCTTCCAGCTCAGCTTGTCGCCGGTGCCCGGGCGCGATTCCGGGAGAACGAGCAGCGCGACGAGGAGGTTGAGGCCATTGAGC